>CAUUEM010000001.1:0-44820 GCA_963544045.1 uncultured Gemella sp.
TGAGGGTAAATGTGTTCTTATATCTTATTTCTCCACAAAAGTAGTTAAAATTCAACGTTTTAAAGGTTTTTTATTTTCATTTTTCTTCAAAAAAACACGCGTTTTTGAGGAGTTTTGCCCCTTATTTGTCCCTTAAAAAGTCCCTCAATAAAAAAAGAGATAGATTAATTTCTATCTCTTATGTAAATTTTGAATCCTACAAACTTATATTAATTATAACATTAATGACTAATCTTTTCTAGCTTTACGCTCTTCTAATAAAGTTTCAAATTCTGGGATATCTCCTCGTTCCATTGTTTTAATAAAATTTCTTGCTATAGATCTCTTATTAATATATCGCTTTCTTTCTCTGTTATTATCATCCCACTTTTTATTACTTCTTAATTTTGCCTCTGATAATTTACCCATGTTATCTCTCCTAAACTTTTTTATCATTATATCAGAAACGCTAGTTTTCTACAACCCAAGACTTAGAAAATTCTTTATCCTTGAAAAGTGAAGCTAGGCCGCTGATTTGTTTCAATCTCAATAACTCATCAGCATCCATTCCTATATTTTTCATTATCCAAGTATCAGAGCAACCACTTTCTACTAATTCGGAAACGATATTTGTCATAAGTTCTACATCATGACTACCTCTAGCTCTATTATGCCTGATTGTTGATGCCATTCTATCGCTAATAGGTTTATCAATAACAGATACAGGTAAGTAGCCGTTTTCTCTTTCAAATATATCTTTGTGTTTTTTCATAACAGTATATCTGTGAAATCCGTCCACTATCTCGTATCTATCTTCATCTTCTAAGTAATAACAGACAATCGGCATTGTGTAACCATCTTCTAGTATAGACTTGTATAATAACTTCATTTCTGGTGGTGCTACATGGTTGGGATTATAACTATTAGCTTGTATTTTTTCAATAGGTATAGGTTTGATGTTATATACTGGACTACAGAATTGACTCATATTTTTTTATGGCATCCTTTCTTTTCTTTAATTCATTTTTCGTTTGAGCGAATCCCATGTATTTACATGTAGTATCATTTTTCATAATACATACACACATTCTTTTGTAAGTAGGAATCACTCTAAAATCTGATACATCTACATCATCTAAATAATCAAGTTTGACTGCTTTTTTTTCTGTTTTATAGTTATGTGTGCCAAACTCGTATTTAATATCTAATTTATCTAGTTCTTTTATAATTTCATCCGCTAAAACTCCGCCTTTTTCTCTCCAAAATTTTATAGATGTTTCTAATTTATCTAAGTAATTTTGCCTTGTATCTTTAGGGAGTGTGTCTAATAAAAAATACATGTACTCTTTCCATGTTAAGTGTTTAGGTTTAGTAATGTTTTTCCAGCCCATAGCAGTAGTTCCGCCGTATAGTCCTGTGAAGTTTACTCCATTAACCCTACTAACCATTTTCCCCCAATTATTGGGATCTAGTACCTTATATAATTTTAAAGAATCTTGTGCGCAATCATTAAATGGACTAGCTACTCTCATTTGATGGACACTTAATCCTGCTTTGTACATTAAATCATAGACTTTGTTATATTTGAAATTGTGCTTTGCGTTACAAGTCCAAATATCCTCTGTTTCCCAGTCATAAATAGGATATGCAACTGTATATTGTTTTTTATTAGTTAGCCAACTAATATTATTGTATTGGTTGACTTTGTTTTTACTTGTGATTGCTGCATGTCTATTTAGACTTTCTTGGCTTCTTATTCCAACTATTACGCATACTTTTTTATTTTTCCCTAACCAGTTGCAAAACCTGTCTTGAACATTATAATCCCAGTCATTATGTGCAAATTTACAATTATCTTCGTTGATTAAATAGTCTACGTCAGGCATATCTCTTACCCACATATTTTTGTCTTTTTTTGCCCAAGGTATCCAGAAGTTTTGAAACATAGATGTAGAACATTGAGCTTTGATTGGTAAGCATAACCAATATTTTTTCACCTCTTTTGGTAATTCCAAAAAAGTTTCTGTAACGTAATCAGTAGTGAACTGATATTGAGCTTCATAGTCTAAATGATATACGCATAATTTATTTAATAAATTATGTATTTTTGCATATTCCAAAGCTAGATTTAAACAAACTCCGCTGTCTTTCCCCCCTGAAAAAGCAATACATACTTCATCAAATTCGGTAAATATATATTTTAACCTTTTTTGCGTTGCTTCATATACATTCACGTTACAATACTTTTTCAAAGTAATCATTCCCTTCTTGAATTTTATCAATTAATAATTCTTTTAGATCTCTTTTCTTTTTATTATTCTCAAAAATCATATTAAATATACCTAAGTCAGATGTGAAATAAGTATATTCTATGTTGTTCTCTTGCCCTATTCTCTTGATTCTGCTTATAGCTTGTTCAGTCTTTGAATAGTCAAAGGTAATACTAGCAAATGCTACTTTATTACAAAATTGTAGATTAAGTCCATAAGCACCAGTCCCTAGAGTCATAACTAATGCTTTACTATCATTTTTAAAATTTTCTATTATTTCAGAACGCTCATTTAATGGTGTAGATCCTGTGATTAAATAACATTTCAATTCATTAGCTATGTTTTCCGCTTCTTCTACGAATGTACAAAAGACAATTATTTGACCTTGATTTTTAATATAATCTGCTATCTCTTTATGTCGTTTTTTATCATTAAAACAAGACAACGCTAGATTTTGGAATTGTTGAATTATACTTTCTCCTTTCCCTAGAGAATTAAGAAGAGTTTGTTTTTTTACGCTATAATCTTCTCTATTATCATCACTAGCAATTATCCTAATATACTGTGTTGTCTCTTCTTTATCAAAGTTAAAATCACATTCATATATATACGGAGCTATTAAATGATGTAGAAAATCTATATTAACATCAGACAGCTTGTAAAATTCTCTAGGACGTTGGCCAACTTTCTTATATGATATTTTTTTAAAGAATACATTTAAGAATTCTTGTTTACTCATCCCTATTATTTTATCGCTTAAAAAATTCATCTGGTTGTAAATATCCCATTCATTTTTAGTTAGCGGTGTGCCATTTAAAATTAATCTATACTCGCTTTCTTTTGCAATACTCATTAATCTTTTATAGCGTTTTGTATCATCATTTTTGATAAATATACTTTCATCTGCTACAATAAATACTTTTTTACCTTCAATAGCATTTAAAAGCTCTATATACGTTTTATCACTGCTTGATAAGGTTTCATATCCAGTTATGATATACTGCCTGTTAAATTGCCATTTAATAAGCTCTTGTTGTAGATTATCTTTAGTTGAGCAAGGTGTAAAAAATAATACTAAGTCGCTATCAGTTGTATTTATTAACTCCAATGCTACTCTTGTTTTTCCTGTGCCTTGTTTCATAAATAAAGCACCTACTTTTAATTTTTTAAATTTGTCAAACGCCCACTGTTGATTTGCTGTTAACATTATCTCTCTAGTTCCTTGATTATTTCTACTTTTCTATCCACCTTAACAGGCTCTGTTACTTCTAAGTAGCTTTCGTTGTCATCCTCTACTAACTGATTAAATTCTTCTGATAAAACATCTCCAGTGAATTCTATACTGTCAATTCTGATACCTTTCTTATTTGTTTTGAAAACTTTAAATACAAACTCATCTGTGTAGCTTAATGTGAGGAAATATCCATTCCCCTTTCTCATTTCTCTTACTAGTTTTGCTGGATGCCAAAATTTGTATCCTTTATAATTTGAACGGTTTGGCAGTTTTATTAAAACTGCCGCCCCTGTGTCGTATTCTATATTTTGCTTGTTAAATTGAATTGTCTTCCACATAAGTTACTCCTTTTATTTCTTCTGGTTTAACTTCATAAGTAATATACTCTTCATATTTATTTCTATTAGCATCATTTGGAGCTACTTCGTTTCTATAAGCTGTTGTTTCAACTTCTAAAAGAACATCTCCGTATTGTCTAAAGTTTTTTTGTTCTGTTAATGGATTGAATAGGTAAACTACATCTATAGAGTTGTTAGCTCTTCTATCATCTTCCCAGTTGTCGTTGCCAGTTTTTGAAATAGGTAAGATTCCATCTTTTAAGATGTTGTCTAAGTCTTCGCTACTAACTACTTTATAAAGTTTCATTGTTACAGGCTCTCTATATTCAAAAGGTACAATTACATCTGTATAACTTTTCTCATCGACTTTCACTCCGTTATCAAAGATTTTTACTACTCCTAAATAATCCAGTGTTAGTTCGTGTAAAAATTCAAATACATCTATTTGAACGTTTGAAAGAGATTCAAAGTTTCCGTGATATTCTTCGCTATTTCCTTTTATTTTGATTATTACTTCTCTTTCGCTTTCTTCATCTCTATAGCGGTTTTTATGATGTACTTCTGTGTAATTTAATTCTACATAGTCTTCTTTGTCTTCTATTTTAAAAATGCTTGTTGTATTTACATATCTTCTAGTGTCGTGTTTTACAAATTCTTTATTTGTTTGATTTCTTAATAATTGCTCTTTAGTTAAGTTTTTCATGATGCCCAAACCCTCTTTTCTTATCTTTCATACTTACATTATACTGACAGCACGGTTATGCGTGTCAATAGTTTTTTAAAGTTTTTTTAATAATTCTTGAATTTCTTCAAAGTATGCTTCTGCACTTTCTTCTGCCACTGAAATATCAATTTTTATAAATTCATTTTCGCCTTCTTCTATTAGATATTTTTGCTTTTTAATGATATAATCCACTTGTTCTTTGTATGCTTGTAATTTTTCTTCTAATAATTTTTTCATTGTTTTATACCTCTTCCTTTGATGTACCTTAATTATATCATGCACGGTTATGCGTGTCAAGTGTTTTTTTAAAATTTTTTTATTTTTAAAGGAAATTTTTAAAAATTTCTATAGAAGCGGAAATAAAAAAAGACCTACCAATTAAGGTAGGTCAAAGGGAGTCGCTATGCATAGCACTTTAATTGTATCATTTATTTTAATCAATTACAAGATTTTAACAGCACCGCTACTGTCAATTTCTATCTTCTTATCTTGCAACATTTCTCCGTTATCATTGAACAAATACCACGTATCGCCAATTTTTCGGTATTCTTCTGATACCATGTCTCCGTTTTCGTTGTTAAGGTAATACCAATACCCTTGATATTCAATCCAACCTGTTGCCATTTCTCCATTTTCATGGAAATAATACCACTTATTATTGATATATCGCCATGCTTTACTCGCCATATATCCACCAGTGTCTAACCAATACCAACGGTCTGTATCTTCATCGTGATACCATTGGTTTTCAAGGATATAACCACTAGTGTTGAATTTAAACCATGAACCATTAATCAACTTCCAACAATCTTTGTAGTAGTCGCCATTTCCTAAGTCATACCACCAGCCTACATCGTTCTTAATCCAGCCATTCGGCTCGTATGCAGGTCTAATGAATCCAACTAAACAACTATCGTCACGTGTTCTAATACGTGCATATCCACCAACACCAACTGCTGCTCCATCTACATTTTGTTCCACAGATGTAACGTAACGCCCATTGACTGCTATTACAACGCCAATGTGCCCGTATATATCCCAGCTACCCCACTTCCAAATAGCAAGATCTCCGGGTTGAATTTCTCCACTCGAATAATGCTTCCAACCACTTGGAATAGCGTTTGATAAGTAATCAATAGCGTTGCCATGCGGTATCATTCCACCAAACACTTGACAATACTTCATTGCCAAATCGACACACTGTGCACCATATGCCCCGTCAACATCAATCCATTTGTTAACTTGAGCTTTTGCCCAATTAATCATTTGTTCTTTGCTTGCCATTTTATCTCCCTCCTGGATATCGTTGTTCATCTTCATTAGTCAACTCTTTCTTAATTTGATGAACTCCTGTCGCACTTAATCCACTTACTAATCCTACAATTAAATTCTGAACGCTTAATCCATTTAGTGCAACCATTAAAATCGCTCCGATTAATCCTAATACTAACGGAATGTAATTGTTAGGTATTTTAGGGACACTAGTTTTAATAGTGTTCCCTAATAGTAAGCACAATCCCATTATTACTGGGCTTAAATATTGTTGTAAGTCTGCCATCTTAATTCTCCTCTCTCATAATCTCTTTAACTATATCCCTCAAACTCTCCTTGACAACAGCCTTGAACTCTGGTGTAGCAACCATTTCTTTGAAGTTTCGGTCAGTTAGAAGCGTTACACGTTTTTCAGGGTCTTTAAACGCTTGGTAATCATAGTCTTTTGGTAGGACGTTAGCCAATGTTATCATTGCTCCCTCAAAATAAACGAATTCAAACTCATCTCCGTTTTTTTGTTTAAGTACACGAGTTATAGACTTACCATTGTTGAATAATCGACCAAGATATTCTCCATTATTTACTCTTTCGGCATCTAAATTTTCCTTGATAAAAGTTGGAAAGTCTTTACTGTAGTCAACAACTTCTACCATTCCTCTTGGCATGTAAGTATATTCAAGGTCTCTTAAATCATCCATGGTCGCAATATTATCTATAGCACCTCTTGAATAATCTGCAAAATTCTTAGTAGTTAAGAATATTACATTGTTATTGACAATATCTTTTTCGACATCTTCTAAGTTGTAAAAATCTGGTAAAGAATTAGCTATTGAATATAATGCAGCGTGGAAATTGACATATTTTTCATTCTCTAAATCCCCTTTTGCTATATACCATTTTTTTCTATCTGTTAACAGTTGGCCTGCGCTAATTGTAATAGGGCGTGGTTTTAACGCCAATTCAACAACGCTTTTTAAATACTCAGGAACTGTAGGTTCGTCAAACGTTTGGTATAAATCAACAGGTATGCTTCTACTCAGCGCGTCCAACTCTGAGTCAAACTCCTCTTTTTTAACTAAATTCGAAGTGTCAACTGTTACTTGACGTTTGCTGACTTCCTCTAGTTCTTTTTTAGTTGCAAGGTTTTTAATATCAACTTCTGGCTTGGCTTCAATAGCTTTAACACGCTCTTGCAAGTCAGTATCATCATATACCGTGTCTTTGTCAGCTTTGTTTTCTAGTGCATCAATACGTTTAATTTCTCTGTTTAAATCTTCTGCATTAACCACATCCACAGGGATAAGGCTTTTTACTTTTTCCAAATCTTCATGAGTGACAACGTTCAATCTGTCAATTACAACATTATTGTTGATATATCGTTCCTTATGAACTAACTGATTAGACTTATCTAATTCTGATAGTTTAACTCTAAATTTGAATGAGAATATATCGCTATCTCTTTCGGTATCATCTAAGTATAAATAGCAAACTACATCTTCGTTTTGAGTGATTAAACTAGTATCGAACTTAACTTTGATTTTGTTGTCTTCAATTGTTCCTATAGTCTTCCAATATCCACCAGTTCGCAAGAATTTAAATAACGCTGTTACTGTTTCGTTAGCTAACGTATCGTTAGTTATTTCAAACTCAAAAGATCCGTTGTTTCTATCATGTGAATAGACCTCACAGAAGCTATCTTCAATTTCTCTTAAATTCGTTGTATTCTCAATATTTAATTTAATTAATTTTTTCATCTTTAAATTACTCCTTTTTTTCTTCTTCATCCAGCGCGTCTCTAATCTTCTCTAATCGCTTCTTTAAACTTTTTGGAAATGGCACACCTATTGCTGCTAAGTTCTCAATAAGTGATACTCCGTAAGTTGCAATAAAAAAGAAAATAAACGCTGTAGCGACTTCTTCGAAGTCGATATATACTAAATATGGATAAACAGTTATAACCAGCACCAACACGATTAAATGTTCAATTAATCCACGTCTACCTATCGTTGAATTAATCGACTTTGTTACCCACGCCTTACCTAATCCAGTTAGAATGTCAAACACGATTATTCCAGCAAATGCGTGGACGTAAATGTCGTTAAATAGTTGGTAATATTGGTTGACCAGTTCTGGCATTGTTATATGCATTAACTTTCTCCTTTCTATAAGAATAGAAGCGGTCAAACGACCGCCTCTTTGTTATTGTTCAGTTGCTAAATGTTCTAAGTCCATATCGATTAAGCATTCTCTAACTTTTTCTTTTAGAAATTTAGGAACTTGTGCGAATGTTCTTTTCCCTTTAGCAATATTAATCGCGAATAACATTGCCATCATTACTGTCACCTCCTTCACTTGAATTTTTAGGTTGTGAATTATCTTCATGCTTATCAGCCTCCAAACTTCCACCTATTTGTGTGATTAAATCCATAAGTGAACCTTGAGTGATATCAAGTTCTTTCTTAACTTTATCAAGTTCAACCAATTTTTCATCAACCAACGCCAACTTGCTGTCGACTAGTGCGAACTTCTCATTCTCTGCACGGTTGGGGAACGTGTCTTGATAGAATTGTTCTAACACGTTCTTAATAAGTGTTTCGTCGTCAAGGGCGTATACATCGCCCTTAAGAACTCTAGTAATTACCGTCATATCCTCTTGAATTTGAACACGTGTAGTTTTTATTGAACCGTCCTCCTCGAAAATCCTATCTTTAAAATTAATCTTGTACATCTTTTTCACCTTCTTCATTCAACTCTTTTATTCGACGAGCATATGCGTCGTTGACCTGCACTAACTCCTTACTCTTCCAATCACTAAGAATGTCAGCAAGGACACCAACCACAATGAATGGTGGCAATTCATTCTCCCTCGCCATTATTTCAGTGAATTTAATTAAGTCGCTTTTGACTGTTGCTATTTTCATTTCTATCATTATAATTTCTCCTATCTTACAAGTAATCCATTTCTAATTTTTAAGGTGTAGATGCTGTCATCGGCTCCTTTAACTCTTATTGTGTCTGAGATGCCATCTTTTACCCTCAACCAATCTGAACGCGTTTCAAAATAATAAAGTTGATTCCATTGACAATTTATGTCACAACCAGCATTTAATGTGTCGGTTCTATAAGGTCCAAAATTTCCCGATGTGTAAACCCATTTCCACGTGTAAAAATCATCAGTACGTTTGTTCTTATATGACCAACCCATGAACCAGCCGTCGTATTCTAAATGGAATTGAATTCCCTTTTTGTTGCGGTCTCCTTCGAACACACCTGTTCCCATGTCCCCTAGAGTATATCCATCACGCCAAAATTGATAGTTACCACCATCTATTCTTGCACGTAATTTACTCTTTGCGATACTCTCATCATAGAACGACATTCCACCGTTCTCAAACTGGACATAATCAGAAATCCCATTCCAAGCTATTCTCAACGCTCTAGCATTTTGGGTTAAAGTAGTGCTGAAATTGTCGGTTGTTACAACATTTTCAATTTTATCTTTCATTACTTTGATAGTTGCTTCAGTTTGAACTTTCGACATGTAAGTCTCTTTAACGCTAAGTGCGATTTCATTTTTCGCTTGGTCAATTAATGAAGAAATGTTAACAATCTCATTCTTATCAGCATATCTAATCCCTAGTTGAATTTCATAAACTCTAACATTAGTTATTGCTGACGGTGAAACGTTTTGAGTAAATTCCAGTCTTATAATATCTTTGTTAGTGTTACTTTTCGAATCGACTTTCGCATACTGGACGTTGTCCTTCGAGGTAAGTGGATAATAAGCATTTCTTGGCACATTTCCGCCGACATAGTCTATCGCATTAATTGACATTGCACCTTGAATTGGTATCGCTAAATCGAATACAACTTTGTAGAATCTACCTTCGCTGTAAGTATTCTTTGTTTGAATGCTCAACATACTGCTAAGCGAACCTACGACACCGTCAAATACGTCATCTCCTAACATATGGTTAAAATTACCCTCCCACACTTCAACGTCCTTGACTTCCGTTCCTTCACCTAACGGATATAGATTAATCGACTTGTCGCTCTCTCTCGCTTGGAATACGAAAAAGTTCCAGCCGTATCTCAATTTCTGATTCGATGAGTTGTTATCTGAAATAATTCTAGCGCTTTGATTTTCTGGAAACTTTCTTATATCAGCTATAAATGTGTAAACTTTCCCTTTCTCCATGTTCTCTGCGGTGTAAAAATATAAGTCGTTCCCAGTTCTCAATGACGGTAAATTAGCAAGTTGCTTATTTCTTACAGCAACCTTAAATTGCTTATTCGTTATCTCTCCAATTTCAGACTTAAATTGTTCAAGTGTACTATCAAACGTCTTGTATTTGCTAACTACTTCTTTAACCAATTCAGGGCTTGGAAGATTATCCAACCTTGCAAAACAAGTAGTTTTGATATAATTATACTCAACATCAAGTTGAATTGTGATAGGTGTTCCGTCCTTATCTCCATCTGAATAATAGATGTTTGTTAACTCGCCTGTGTTGTTGTAGGTTGCATTTTCTTGTGTCTTGTTAAGCCCTGCACCTTGCACTTTAGCTGTTAAGTTAAAGCCATCTGTGACTTTTTTCCCGTCATAAAATACATCTACAAAGAACTTCACGCCACTAGTCTTTGCACCTTCATATGTTCCATTAATCCTTGCATTAGCTGTTAATGAGTGAGCCTTTAAATCCTCAAGACTTGGTAACCACTCTTTCGGGACTTCCTCTCCTAATGCGAAATAAGGTTCAGCGATTTTGAAATGACCGTTGTTGTTGGTGTAAACTTTGAAGATATAATCATCTGTAGATTCAAAATCTTTGAAAGCTTCTAATTTTTCCTCGAGGACGAACCACTTGTCCCGTGGATCTCTGTTGGTGATGGTGCGTACATAAGGTACAGTTCCAGTTTTTTCATCTTTTATAATTATAAACATTCCATTATCTACTGGAATATCACTGTAAATATAGATTGGTAACCTTAATACTGCCTTGTCACCTTTTTTAAATGTCGTTTTCGAGCTTCTAAAATACACACCTAAAAAGGCTGGACTTGCGAGATTGTTGTTGATTATTTCGATTGAGTTTTTTTCATTGTAATCACCTTTATTTAATTTAAAGTTTCCACCATTCGTTTTGAATGAATTCTCATCAAGAATTTCTGAATTAATCAATAAGTTGAAGTTAGGAACTTTCCCATCTTCTCCTTTTTTACCATCCTCGCCTTTTATTCTCGTCCAACTATATTGAGTGTGGTCAGTAGGAGCAGTCTTGCTTGTCCCAGTGTATATCCCAATATAGGCTGAATTAGAATTATCATTCATTCCTCGCCCATCGGGATTGTTAGAGTATTTCTTATGAATGTAACTGCTAACACCATCTTTTACTTTTATATCTTTTTTTATTTCTTCAACTATTTCATCTTTTTTAGCGTTAACTGTCGCTACTATAGATTCTTCAATTGATTTTTGCGTTAAATGAAATTCTCCAGTATCTAAATCCCAGTATGATGTACCGTCGGCTGATTGAATTCTACCAGCTTTTAAAATCCCAGTATTGATTAAATCAAGAGTTGCTCCTTCTCCATCTAGGAATGTTTTCCAATTCCATTCTCCGTTAGGTTTCTTACTATTAGCTATAGCAATCTTACCAGCTCCCATATACACAACCTTGGTTGGGTTTTGATCTATTGGCTTATCAAATGAATAATATCCAGCTGGCAATTTATATTCATTGTTTGCTTTTAAATCGTAATTATAGCCATCTTCATTTATAAATTTATCTGATAACCTTTCTCTAATTTTATCTAACCAATATATTGTATCGTTTTGGAAATTCTTAACATCTTTAGCAAGTTCAATAGTTCTGCTGAACGGTGATGTTGTGACTTTATCTCCGATTCCAAATTTTGTTAATTTGTTATCAATTAAATTACGTTCAACTTTAAATACTCTCGTTTTATATTTAATACCTAGTTTAGTATTGCTAATTCCTACAGTATCACCTAAATCTAAATTACCAACATTCAACACTGTTGCGCTGTATTCAACTTGGACTCTACTGTTTTTTTCTAACCATTGATAAGAAAGTAATAGTAATTTTTCCGGATCTTCTTCATCTTGAAATTCAACAATTTTAAATCTAGGTTTAGTTCCGTTACTAAAACCATATAATTGAGTCATTGCTGGTATTTCTACATACTCTTGTCCTGCAGGCTTATCAACAGGTTTTCCAGCTCTTTTAGTCCATACAACATCTTTGAAAGTTATTCGTCTTCCGTAACCTCCGGTTGCTTGACCTTCATCATCTCTTATTTCTTCACCTTTACCACGTCCTACTACAGCTGTGTAAATAGCCCCTTTAGACTGTTTTTCGCTGACAGTAAGCAAATCTCTACCGTGCACAAATACTTTTCCATTATCACGCCCTAATCTGCTAAATATATCTAAGTATCTACCTACTATTCTCCCACGACTGAACACAAATCTTGGTTTTACCTCAATTTGTGTTATTTCTATTAATTTGCTTATTGCTGCCTTTCTAGTTGTATAGTAAAAATTATTTCTTATTATCCTTTGAACATTACAAGTTCCCACTTGCCATCTAGAACCATCTAATATTGTTGATATAACACCTAATAATTCCTTGTTGACAGGTCTATAATCTTTAATATAACCGTCACTTTCCATGTCATCGAAAAATGAATTGACAGATGTAATTTTAACGTTATTTATTTCATGTTTAGTTACTGTATCGATTTTATACAAATGGAATACATCTGCTTTATCATAATCTTTATGGCCTATATAGACCGCATTTTCTATAATCTCTGAATATTTAACAATTGCCTCTAGAGTCTGAATGCTATTAAGTTCCTCTTTTTGGTATGCTTCTAACGGAGAAGTTGTACCTATTAACTTTTCATCATTATTAAACAAGAATAATTTCATTAGTATAACCTCTCTTTCGTGTGAACTTCTAACCTTTTGCAATTATTAATTGTTATTATATCGTTTTGTTTAACAGTAAAATCAAAGTCACTTTCTACAAAATCAATTAGCTCACTTTTATTATTTCCATTTAATTTTAGAGGATAATTAGCATTTAAATCTATTTCTAATACGTCCCCCATCACAAACGTATGATTGATAACTATTTTTTGTGTAGTAGACTGATTTTTTATGATAACTTTATCCCCACTACTCGCTGTAGTTATTTTGATTAATTCTGGTGTAACTTCATTAGGATTATTAAGCAGTTTAGATATCGTAACTTGATTAACTCCTATATCTACTCTAGGAGCTTTATATTTGTAGGGATCTAAACATAAAAAACTATAAGTAGAAACAACTGTATTACCTGTTTCTTCAATACTTCCAACTTTTTGTAATATCCCCGTATAAGCGTATTCTTCTTCATCGGTAAATTTCAGTTCTTTTGGTTCTGAGCTATGTAACAACATATTTAAATAATTAAACTGATTTCTATAATCTTCATTGTTTGTAGCTTTTAATTGAAATTTAACTGTAATTTCTCTTGGCTCTAATTGACTAGATATAAAATATTTACCATCAGTTGCAGGTATATCTGTACTATCTATCTTTTTCCCGATAAGTGCTCTACCTGTTACTGTTAGTGTTCTAAAACCTTGTAAGTCGATATTCTTACCGTTAAATATGGTTTGAATAGAGGAATGTTGTACATCCCCTATTTCATTAGTGTTAGTAAAATTGTACATTTACATTCCTCCAATCTACAGTGCATAAACTTCTTCTAGTTGCACCATCTCTCCATTTAATCCATTTATATCTTCTACGAAACCTTTAAAGGCTCTATTACCTAATTTAAAATTAATGTTAATAGAATGACCTCGGTATGAACTTTCTACATTCAACGCTTTACTTTGATTAATATTAAATCTTGATTGAATGTTTCCGGTAATACCTTGTATCTTATCCATAGTCTTTGTAAATCCATTATCTAAACCTTTATTGAAACCTCCCATTATTTCGTTACCAGCTGGGACAAGGAGTCTTCTATCGTAAGATATCGGCCCTTTGTTATCTCTAATCCAGTCCGCTATCCCCCCAACAAAATTCTGTACACTTCCCCAAGCTGATTTTAGTCCATTTAGGAAACCATCTATTATAGCTTTACCTGCGCCCCACAGATCTATATCACCTAATGAATTAAAAAGATTTGTAGCTTTATCAACTAACTCTTGAACACCTTGTTTAAACTCATTCCATTTTTGTTGCGCGGTATCCACTAAGCCGCTAATAATGTTGCTGACAGTTGATTTGATAGTATTCCAAGTATTTACAGCTATATTCTGAACAGTGTTTAATAGCGTATTAAAGAATGTTTTGAAATTTTCCCAGTTAGTTCTGATTGAGTTAATTAAATTAGTAACAATAGTTACCACAGCTGTTTTAAGTGCGTTCCATACGGTAGAAGCTGTAGTTTTTAAAAAGTTCCATAATGTAGTTAAGGTTGTTTTTAGACCTTCCCAAGAATTTTTCACTAAATTTACTAAAGTAGTAACAACAGTAACCGCTATAGTCTTAATCGCTTCCCAAACAATAGAAAATGCATTTTTAATTCCATCCCAAATCATTTGTAAATCTTCTTTTAACTTAGTAAAATTACCTGTTAATAAATCAATGACAATCAACACCGCACCTAACACGATAGTTTTTATAAATTCCCACGCAGCTTGGAAAATCATTTTGATACCTTCCCAAACTCCATTTAAACCTTCTTTCAAAATGTTCCACGCATTTACAAAAGTATCAATAAACGGTTGCACAACTGTCATTATATTTTGAGTAATAAAAGTCCACGCAGAGCTTGCTACACTTGATATGGTATTCCACACTGTCTGTAATAGGGATACTGCACTATTCCAGGTTTGTACTATCCATTCAACAATACCTTGTACTCCAGCTTTTACCCCTTCCCAAATACCGTTGAAAAACTCTTTACAACCACTCCATACAGCTTTTATAGCATTCCATGCTCCTACAAATGCACTCTTTATTCCTTCCCAAATTCCTTTTACTGCATTTCTAAAACCTTCGTTTGTATTCCATAAGTATATTAGTAATGCAACTAAAGCTGTTATTGCTGCTACAATTACCGCAAAAGGATTTAAAGACATTACAGCATTTAACGCCGCTTGTCCTATTGTTGCCGCTTGTTGTGCTGTTTTGAAGGCAGTTAAAGCACTCTTCGCAGACTGAATAGCGCTAGTAATTGCTAAAGCCGTTTTAAATCCTGCAAAAGCTCCGGTTAACGCTACAACTACAGCTTTATTTTGATTAAGAATGTTAAATAATCCCCCTATAGCACTGATAATAGGTGGTATTACTGTTTTAAGCGTTCCTAAACCTCCAGTTATAAAGTTACCTAATGCTGTAATTGCTCCTGTTATTTTATCTTTACCAATAGCATCAATTATCTCCATAATACTAGTTACAATTCCAGCTTTCATGTTACCTACAGCCCCTTCAATGGTTTTAGTTGATGTCGCCGCTTCTCTTGCTACATCTGTCATACCTAAATCCATAATAGCTTGGTTGAATTCATCAGCGCTAATTTTACCTTGCTCTAAAGCTTTTCTAAAGTCTCCAGTGTAGGCTCCGTTTTTCTTAAGTGCTTCTTGAATCTTACCACTAGCCCCTGGAATTGCATCGGATAACTGCCTCCAGTTTTCACTAGTAAGCTTACCTGCTGAAGCTGTTTGCGTCATAACCATGGCAACAGATTTGAATGTGTCAGCATTACCTCCAGCTACAGCATTTAAGTTACCAGCCGCTTGAGTTAATCCGTTATAATCTTTAATACCGTTCGCTGCTAATTGCGCGGTTGTATTTGCTATTGTATCTAAATCATATACTGTATCGTCAGCGTATTTTTTAACTGCAGCAGCACTTTTCTCTATAGCGCTATTATCTAATCCTGCGAATTTCATCGTATTTCGAAATTTATCCATTGCATCAGATGCTTTAACTGATTCACTAACCAAACTATTTAAATCTCCGGTTACTTTAGTAATTGCACTTGCCGCTAAATTAGCTAATGCCATTGCTTTAAAAGTGCTACCTAATCTCTGTCCGCTATTTTCAGTTTTGCCAACTTTATTATCAAACTTATCAAGCTTATCATTGATTATGTCTAATGCATTCCCAAAGCCTTTATCTACTGCCGATAAGACAGCTTCAACTGAATATTGTTCTGCCATAAACTCCCTCCTTTCCTACGTATTTGCTTTTAGTAATAAATTACCAAGTTCTTTATCTTGAATTTTAGTTACTTCTTCTCCGTTGAGTAGTTTTAATTCTTTCTCATAGTCGAAAAAGTCTTTAAATGAACTGTAAACGTAATATTGCTTTTTACCTCGCTCTTCCGTTCTCTCTACTTCCCTGTTAAGCCATGCTCTTTTATGATGTGTTAGTTCTTCATCTAGCTTTTTCATCCTTGCACCAAACATTAACAGGTCGTATTCATAAAGCGTTAGGTAGTCAATATCTCTTACATTTGTTATATTAAGAAACCTTACACAATTTATTACTATTTCTTCGTAAGCTTCTTTAGAGTTTAGTTCTCTTCGTTCTCCTTGTTCTCTTGATTCAGAGTCGCTTTGTTTTGTTTTAGAATTCTCTTTCCCGCATTACTTTCTTCAAGTTCTTTTAATACTTCATCGAATAATGTTTCGATATTAGAATGGCTGTCGATAAATTCATCAATTTCTTGTTGTGATGGGCGTTCTTTTTCTAATACTGTGCCTGCATATATCACATCAGATAAACTCGCTACATCTCCACCTAAAATTTCTGGAATTTTCATACTTAAAGACATTCCTAATTTAACGCCTTTAGCTTCTAACGGAAACTTTTTGTCAAGCTCTCGTACAAATCCCACTCCAAATCTTACATTTACTGTTTTTTCATTAATAGTTAATTGCATATTCTGTAATCCTCCGAAAAAAATAAGCTAACCAGTTTTACCAGTTAGCTTTTATTAAATTATTATCCCGCTTCTATTGTAGTATCTTTAAATACGTATTGAACAACTTCAGCTTGGTCAGCTGTTAGAGTTGCAAAGCCGTCTTTCCCTTCACCATTAATAGAGAATTCAAGTTCTAACTCAACGCTATCTTCTGAATTAGCTGTCATTCCGTATTTAGTTATGTATCCTTGATAATAAGTAGCTTTATATTTACCATCGGTATTTTTTTCAGCTTTATCAATTTCCCAAATTTCAACCAATTCACCATTGATTATAGCTTTTTTCAATTCATCAACGTGTTTATCACCTTTTGCAACAATAGATGTTGCTGAAAAGTCATATTCAATAGCCGATAAATTTTGAATGTTTCCATCTTTTGTTTTTTGAGCATCAGCATCTCTACTAATTTCATTTTGATGTTCTGTTTGGAATGCTAATTTAAAAGCTGCTTCTGTTTTAGCATTCTTTAACAATCTATATAAAAGAATTATATCAACGCCTTTTTTGGCTTCATATGTTTTTTGTGCTTCTGACATTTTTTATCTCCTTTATCTTAAATTAAATTCCAACTCAATTACAGCTCGTTTCAGCGGTGTAACGGTTGTTGTATCATCTAGTATTCGTATTGTACTTGCATTCAAGTTCAACGACCAATAGTACCCGTCTGTTTGTTCTATTCTTAAACATTTTTCAAGAATAGCATTTGCCATATTAGAGGCTTCTTTTCTTTTTGATTGTAGAGCCCACACAGATAAACTCAGGTTAACACTACCTTTGACATCTGTCTTATTAGGAGTGTAACTAACAGAGCTATCTTCCATTTCTACAAATGGATAAGGTACCTCATTCATCGGTTTATAATCATAGACCTTATAACCTAATAACTTACATTGTTTGAACACTTCATCAAATATACTTTGTTCTCTGGTTTTTATCATGTTAATTTTTCCAAGTCCTTTATAAATTTTTTCTTCGCTTTTTGAAAAGCAGGCTTAACAAAAGGTTGTTTATCCATAAATCTTGTACCATATTCTAAATACGGAGAGTATTTTGTATTAGGATGTACTTTCCCATATAGTCCACTATTCCCAATAAATATACTTATACTTTGTTTTGTTCTACCTGTAGAATAACCACCTACAAATTTTGCTTGCTTAATCATTTCTTGGTTTAAATAAGCAGTATTATCCTTAACAATACCTTTAACAGCTTTCATTTGTCTTATATCCTTAAGGTTTACTTTTAATTTTTTATGGCCATAAACTTTAAGCTCCAATGCTATCATCCTTTTCTAGATAAAATACTTTAGCAAGCTGCTTATCAACTCTAGGTATGTATCTTTGGCCTCGATACTCTACAAGGTTAAAAGGCTTAGTATAAGCATTCTTAAGATATATAACTTTTCTTTGCTTACTATAATCTCCGAATACCTTAACTGACTTATCAATTCCTAGATCCATTACAAAACATGTTACAACATCAGAATAAAGTTCTATATCTTTGTGTTCTCCTATTTCATAGTCATATTCTTCTTTGCTTATTTGTTTAAAGACTGCTCTATCTGAATATCTCATTAGAAAATAAATAGTTGTCCCTTCTTAGCTTTCCCATTCTTGAAATCATCCCTTAACATTTCATCCCATGGAGCAAACTCGTTTAAGAATGTTTCATAGCTTACTGAATGTCCTTCAACGCTTTCAGACGTGGCACCCTCAGCACCACGCCTATTAAAACGTTTAATAACACAGTCTTCTATGATGAATCGATATTTATCATCTATTTCATCTTGTTTATAAGCAAATTTAAAGTGGTCTACGACTTTGTCAATAAGTCTGCGAATTATAGTGTCTTGCAAAGTATCACGAATATCTAAGTCTTCCTTAACGTTGAACAACACTATATCTTTATCCATAAGCTTTTACCTAAGGTTCAATATCTAACATATACACATCATCTAATCTTTCGAATGATGGTAAAGCAATCATAGATACTTTTGTCTGAACGTTAACAGGATCAGATAATTTTTGAGTTGTAATAGCAATTCCTTTGTGTACAATTGATACATCAACTCCTGAAATATTCCCACCTAATAAGTCAGATTCTTCCGGTGTAGTACCGAATACTGTATTTCCTAAAATAGCGTTAGGGATGAACGATACATAACCTTCTGGATAGAAGTTTTTAGCAGTTCCATCAGTGTCTGTGAACGTATCACTCTTAATCTCAACTTTTACACCGTGTGCATCTAAAAGATATTCAGTTAATTCAGAGTTTGTTACTGCAGCCCCTTTAGGTGCTAATGGTTTAACAATTTTAATAGTTGAGTCTGCTTTTTTAATTAAACCGAATGTTTTTTGAGTCATGATAAGAATTTCAGCTTTCTTACCTTGATTTGTCATAGCTTCAATTGCTGCTTCAATATCAGCTAACGGAGTTGCTGCTGCATCAGTCCACGCTTTTCCCACAGTGTTTTTCATAGAGTCTTTAACGCCATAATCAAACTCTTGCTCTACTCCGTTGTCGTGGAATGAAATTTTACCGGTTGCTAACACTTGCATTCTCATAGCTTCTAATCTTGCTAATGCTCCACTCACAAGATGTGTTGTGTCATCAAAAATACCGGCAATCACACTGTCAATAAGTGCTTTATTATTGGTAGCGGCAATCATATTTAATTGTTGTCTCTCTTCTTCTTTAACTACTAAAGCTTCTTTGAAGAATGGCATTTGCTCTTCTGTTACACTTAAATTCATTCTTTCACGTAACGGTACTTTAGTATCGAACGCAGCAGGTTTTAAAGCTACCGCCTTTCCACTTCCACCTTTTACATACGCTAATTTAATCCCCAGTTGTTTTCTAGCCGGGAATAATTTATCTCCTAAAGTAGTATCTACTTTTTCTTGTAAACCATTCCAATACCCACTTACATTTTCAGCTGTAATTGTATCATAAATTAATGCCATATTTTATAGTCCTCCTTATACACCTTTTACAAATTTGATTAAGTTTAATTTTGATTTTACGTTCGCATCAACAGTACCACCGTTACATTTATCTTCTCGTAAAGTACCTTTGAATACACACGCTACTACTGAGTCTCCATCAGTTAAATCTACGTCATGTAACGCTACTCCATCAACATATTGTGCTGATGCATCGTTAGTTAATTTCTTAACTTTTTTTGTTCTATCTTCGAAAATAGACTTACCATCTCCAGCTAAGAATGTGCCGGCTTTTAATAGCTTACGCCCATTTTCTGTTACTGTTCCTGTAGTTGCTTTATCTACTGTTACTGAAATAGCTTCATAATCTAAATTATGTAGAATTTCAGTTTTATTAAAAATTGTTGTTGTTTTCATCTTTTATCCTCCTAAAATGGTTTTTTATGACTAACACCTTGCGCTAATCTAGCTCCTAAGTTCATAGTTTTTTCTGCACCATTCACTCCTACACTTGGTGTTGTTTGTCTAGCTGATTCTTTTACAGCTTCGTTAACTGCTTCTTTAAATGCTTTCTCAAACACATTCACCGCCTTTAAAGCTTCTTCTGCTGAACCATGTTTTGCAAAAGTTTCAGCTAATTCTACCGGCAGCTTTTTATTGATTAAATCTTCTTTTACTTCCATAACTAATTGTGAATACTTGAATGCAGCGACCTCTTCGTTAAATTTGTTCTGCCTCTCTTCAAAGTCTCTATCTCGTTTTTGGGTTTCACTCAATTTGGCATAGTCTTCACGTTTTTTAATCTCTGCTTCTATTCTACTTTGGAATTCTTCTTCAGATTTATTTTTTTGGTTACTTAACGCTGTTTGAACCGCTTTATTAACAATACTATCTAATTCAGATTGATTAGATGGTGCTTTAAACTCTGTTTCAGAAGATGTTGATTCTGTTGTCCCTTCCTCTGCAAAGTGTTGTAAGTTTAGTTTTAATAAAAATTGTTTGTTCATTGTTTCTCCTTATCCACGCTAGTCCTATTCTTTTAGATTAGTTGTGCACCACTTCTCTTAATAAATAAGCCACGCTAGTTTAATTTGACATAATAAAAAGACCTTTTAACGTCATGTCTAGGACGAATTAAAATAAAAACACCTAACAAGCTGTTAAGTGTTTAATAATTAGTATGTTCTATTGTAATAATCTTTTGGTGTGTAAACAGCTTTGTTACTTCGTATGGCTTTATCTATAATTTCCTTAATCTTCTTATATGATTTTTCAGTAACTGGGCTGTCAATATATTCAAACACAGGAAAATCTTCCTCAAAATGTTTTTCATATTCTTCTATCTTAGAATTAATTTTCTCCATTGCTTCCATATCTTCAACATTAATCATTCTTCTCAACTCCTTTGATAATATCGTCTATGATATTTTCATATACTTTTAATGCATTAGGGAATACTTTTTCAAATATTTCTTTATGTTTAGGAGCTACCAGCGTTTCTTGAGCATGAGCAAAAAACTCTGTTTCAGCTGCTCCTGGTGTTGTCCAGTATTTTTTACCATGACCAGACCCGAATGGAAATTCCCCGAACCAGCCTGTACTTTCAAACATATCTGAAATAGCGTTTAGGTGGGAAAGCTCTCCTTTCTCCATACTTTCTTTTGCTATTGCTTTAAATTCCCCCAACACTCTTGAAACATTTTTTTCTATTTTAGAGCTTAGTTCCCAGTAATCCTGATCCCATTTTGCTTTTTCAGTTTTGCCTCTTGGCCTTTTACCTAAACTATTCAGCGTTGGTAAATCTCCGTTTATAAATGTCCATATATCTTTATTAATAGCTTCTCTCAATTTATATTTCGGTAGCCCCGATGCGTGTGTAATTCTTTGTTCTTCTTCGTACGTCATCCCGTATAACTTACGTTTAACAAACACACCGTTACCTACAGATGATTTACCTGTTAGAATTTCCAAACCTAAGCTGTCTATTGCGTGTCCGTTCTCATGGAACAACACCATCCCTTTAGGGGATTTATATCCACTTTTAAAACCTTCAAAATCTCCACTGTTTATTTGAACTGTTGGGCCTAATGTATAAGCATGTGTATTTTTCAACGGCCTATAACTTATTTTTCCTGAAAGATGTTTAAACAGTTTTAATGCTCTGATATCATCAACTTTATTTATAAAGCCTTTATAATCGTTGTAATATTTATCCCCGAACATTTGTCTTGCATTATTACTTTCAATAGCTTTGTGGATATCTTTTATTAAGCTGTCTCTCTCTTCAAGTATACCACTTTCTTCTGCTTTATCCAAGCCTTTTTCTTTCCTGTATTCAGCTATCTCTTTGTCTAGCTGTTCACTGTCATAATAAGCTGCACTTGAACATTTGCAATAAGGGTGCATAGGGTAGAAGTTAACTCCTACTTCTCTGTCTTTAATCTTGAAATGTTTCCCGTCTAACCGTTTACAAATATCACAAGCTGTAGGTTCTGAAATATATAAATACTCATCATATCCAGCTTGCTCAATTGCATCAAGCTGTACATCTCCTTGAACTCTAGAAGCTTCTGTAACTAGCAGCCTTTTAGCTTCATGCTTGCTAACATTAAATTGACTTCTAAGCCTTCCTATCATATCAGTTGGGTTAGCTCCTTGAATGATAGAACGCCTTAACATTGTAGCAATATTTCCCATCAAGGCTTCTTGATTTGTCCAAATATTCTTGCTAAAATTTCCATACTTGTAATCACTATTAACAATAGCTTTTACACCTTCTTTACTAAACCTAAGCTTAGTATCAAGTATCCCGGACTGTCTAGCATATTCACTGTCAGCTAGTTTTTCTAAATGTTTTTCTATGAGATCGTTGTTCTTAACAGTTAAGTTTGTTAGGTGTAGATTCATCTCAGCTTTTAATAGCTCTAGTCTGTTAATTCTCATTGTGGCATTGTAGAGTTTAAGCTGTGCATTAGCTTCAGGAGAAAAGTCTTTCTTCTTAACATACTCTTTAGCTTTCTTCTCAAATGCTTTTACGTCATGCTCTGATACTCTTTTTAAAGCTTCCTCAATTGAGATACCTTGGCTTTTTGCGTATCTCTCATAGAATACGTTTATTTGCTGTTCTATGTCTTCAATTGCGATGTTAAAGTTCTCTTCCATGTTTGCTATGGTTACTTTTTCATCTTTAATTTGATTTAATTGGTTTGCTAACTCTCGTTTTTTCCAATAACTAAATGATCGTTTCTTCATCTACTAGCACCTCTTCACCATCGTGTAAGTAGCTTTCTATATCTTCTTCACTTAATCCTAAATCTTTTAAGAATTTTCTAGCTAATGGTTCGCTATAATCTCCTGATTTGAACTTCTTAAGTATACTTGATATCTTATACATTAACTTACCTTTATCAACGTCATAGCTATTATCTAAAGCAATTGTAGAAGTATCTAGCAACTCTTGTTCATGTTTAGGGTCATCTACAATACCTGTTAATCTCATAGCTGTTTCATTTGTTACCATTCCACCTAATGATTTAAACGCATTAATAGTTTCTTCAAGTGCTTTTGGCAAATTAGGATTGAATGTAATTTTAAGTTTTGAAATATCAAAATCAGTAAGTTCTTTAACAAAGTCTCCTATATTAGCTATAAGTTGGTATCTTCTCCTTAAACTCTTTTCAAATAGTGATTGAGTATCTACTCTAGCTTGTTCAAGTCCGAACAGTTTATACTTCATTGCCTCTCCACTTTGAATACCACTAAAATTCGTATCTGTCATATCTGGAGTATTAGTATATTTGTGAATGTCGTTAACTATTCTTTTCTTAAACGCTTCTACTCCGTTCACATCATACTGTTTATATAAATATTTAGCATCTACTTTACCTTCTGTCCCATTAATATCTACAGGTGGTTTTAACTGAAGTAACCTTGCACGTCTCATTTTACGCATATACTCAATTTGCTTTTTATTATCACCTAATACATCATCTGGGAAAGCTACTTGACCGAATATTGCAAGTATTGCATCAGAAGTATCTGTCATGTAGTTAGCTGTGTCTGATTGAACTGCATCGTATGAGTCAATTAATGATAGCTCACTTTCGTAATCCCCCATACCTTCAGCTGTATTTAGGTATTCTGTAATAGGTACATCGTTAAACATATGCGGTTCGATTGCTAACTCAGTAATCACTCCTTCTATCATTTGACATTTGTAAATAACATCTTTAACATACACATCAATAAAATGTTTCTTGTTATCTGAAAGTCCTACAGAGTAATATCTTACACCAGCTAACATTTTATCTTCTAATGTATTATCATAAATCACAAATGTATTTAATGGATCTAACCTCTTGACTTTCGTTACATCTTCCATTGAACGATAAACTAAATCGTATGCTCTACCCACTTTTGATAAGTCTAGTACTAACATTCTATTTAAATCATGAAAGCTGTTGACTTTAGCAATTTCTTTCAGCACCTCATCAGTTGTGCTGTTGTCTTCTCCGTCATCGTATTCAACTTGAATAGGTTTACCAACTAAATATCCTTGCTTAAATACAGATATACTCTTTCCAAAATTATGAATAATTCTGGTGTCTGCCATGTCTTGCTCGCTACGTCTTTGTTGAATGCTAATAGTATGGTTATTACCTTCTGAATAATCGTATAATTCTTGAATTCTAGGACGTTGTATACTTTTATGATGCTCAAGGAATTCTCTTAAGACTTTATGTTCGTTTTCAAATAATTCTTCAATGTTATTAATTCTATATCGCATCCTTGACTCTCTATGAAATCTAAGTGTTAATGTTTTACTTTTACCAGTACTATCAACGAATGTTTCATTATATGCCATTTATTATCCTTTCCCAAATCCAGCAACAAGCGTGCTGTATTGATTATCTTGTTTATTTTGTTGACCAATAATATTAATGTAAGGTATATATCCATATTGACTAGCATTGATAGTATGGTCATTTCTATCTTCTGGTTCGTCTTTATCTTCTTTCCACGAATATATATTTAACTCTCTGATATGCTCTTCACAATGGTTTAGCACTAAGTATTTCAAATTTTTCATCCAACCACTTGAAATATTTATCCTATCTATGATTCTTATACGCTTATCAGCATTATAAAACTCATATATCAATCCTTTTTGTTGTTTATACTTTCTTAATTCCATCATTGTAGCTTGGTCAGCGTTGTCTATGTAAACTTTTCTACAGAAGCCCCATTTATCTTTACAATAGTCCAGGAACTTATGCAGCTTAACTGCTACATCTGATGGTGCTATCTTGCTATTATTAAAATCTTTATTGTTGTAATTCTTCTCTTCAAGTATTACCAACTCTCCGTTGCTAGTAATACCTTGAAAGATAAATGATATTGTGTCCTCAGTCTTTTCTGAGTACGACGTATCAACCCCACAAGAGTATCTGATGTATTGCTTTTTGCGTGCAGCTTCTTCAGTAATTACGTTAAGCTTCCTGTCAAACATACTGAATACTAAGCCCTCAGCTCTTCCTCTCAAGCCTTGAATTTTGTTCTTATAAAGCTTAGTACCTACAGCAACTGTGCTTTTAATCTTTTCTTTCTTTTCTTCTGTCAATCCATAATTATGGTCAAAAGAAAAAAACCAGTATGTCCATTTAGGATGTTCCGGTTCAACTAACATCTCTCTTATCTCTTGAGGTGTATCATATTCATACTGTGGTAATGCTCTGAATCTATTTATATATCTACCATAAATAGGTAACGTAGGATCATCAGGGTTCATTGTGCATATCCAATAATCACATCTCATAGTAGCTTCTTGTACAAAGTCCATATCAGCTGTGTTAATCTCATCGATAAATCCACAACCGAACTGTGAACCTAATGCTTTTTCCCACTTATCTTTTGAGGAATAACCTAATATAAATATTATTCTTTCTCCGTTAGGTGTATCATATTTGATGTGAGGGATTTTATATTTAGAATCTCCATTCCCTTTATAATCGACGTACTCTCCAAACACATCTATAATTCCTAAATCTGAGTTAATAATATTCTTTTCAGCATCTCCTACAGATTTAGCACTGATGAAGTGCAGCTTTTGTTTGCTCTTTGCTACCGCCAACATATACTTTACAATCCCTACTGTAGTTTTACCTGCTGCTGTAGTTCCTTCTAGTGCTTCAGCTTCGGCTTTATGCTTTAGAAACTTTTTATATTTAGGAGATAGAATGAAATCACTCATCTTTATCATCCTCTAACTGGAGTAAGATTCCAGCAAGTTTATTTTCACTTTTAACATTTACATCAACTTTAGCTGTTGACAATCCATATCTTTTAGCTAGCTCAACAGCAGCACTTTTTCTAGTTGCGACATTCGGTTTTACTTCGATTATTTGTTGTACTCCGTCTCCTAATCCAATTGCCATTGGTTCTAAAATTTCCCCTCGCATTGCAGCTGTGAAGAATTCTAATACCTCTTCTTGGCTAGCTATCCTTGCACTTTTTATTTCAGCCATGCGTTCTTCTAAATATGCTTTCACCAAGTAGTTCCCGAGTAATTTCCTTGCATTCGCTTCAGCGCTACTTCTTTTTTGTTTAGCGTAACCTGCTTTTAAATAACTTTCTGTCGCGTTTCCGCTAATGATGTACTCATCAGCGAATTTTTGCTGTTTCAAAGTTAACTTTGCCAATTTTCCACCATCCTTTCTCCGACAAAATAAAAAGCACCGATTAAGGTGCTTAGTGCAAAAATATGCTATTCAATAAAATGGTAAGTTTCTAACGGAAAATTATTTCTACTTGTAAACATTTTAAAAAAAAGGAAATTATTATCAGTATTCAACAAAAGTCTTGCTTCTCCGTTAAACTTCTCACATTACCATTTTACCACATAAAAAAGGCTCAAAAGGCTCAACATTTTATGAATTATTTAAAATTTTTAGAAATTCTTCTAACAACCTTTTTAAATTCCTTTTTACTGTTGAAATATGCATATGGTATTTTGTAGCAATATCATAGTTTCTCATTTTCGTGAAATATTTGGCGTATATTATTCTATAGCTTTCAGGATCTAAAGATTTTAGAAATCGCTCAATACATTTAATAATCCTTTTATTCTCTTGATACGCCTTATTATCTAACTTTTTAATGATGTTTCTCTCATTTTCCCTACCAGTTTTTTGAGTACTAACCTCGTTCTTATCTCCTGGTTGATAAGCATTTAAGAGAAAATCATTACATTCTATTTGCAAATTCTTATAGTTTTCTAAAAAGAATTTCGCATCATCTATTGTATATACTCTATTCATTTTCCCCCACCTTTCTCAATGCGTTGTACCAATTACTCTCCTCAACTAACGTATAAGTGTTGCAATCTTCACATCTTACACAATATAGATCTTCTTCCAAATGGCAGTATTCTAATTCTCCTGCACATTTGCAGCAATAATGATGTGTACTCGGTGATTTTCTGTAGCGATATTTCTTTAGTTTTTCATAGTCGATTTGCATAATACCTCTTTTATTTCATCTTCGAAAAGTTCTACACACTCTTGAGCTATTTTTTTAGTTTTGAAGTATGGTAATTTGAAAAACTTAACCGACATACTCCAATCTACTTTTAATCGATTATCACTATAACTACAATAAATATAATATTTCCTTTCATCACTATTACTCCAATCAGGCACCCAACCTTCATTTTTTTCTTCGGCCCATTGGTGTAATTTAAATAATAGCTTACGTTCTTTTAGGTATTGTTCTGCTCCTTCTCTTGTTTTGAAATATAGACCGTGTTCAAATATATTTTTATCCACTTTATCAATAGCATCATAATGTATAAGAGTCACTTCGCTATCCGCAAGATATACTACCTCTTCATTTTCTGGATAACTTAATTCAAACTCTTTCTTATCATCTTCTAGCTTTGAAATAAATTCATCTCTTAATGCTTTTGCTTTTTCATCGTATTCTTTTAATAGTTTTTCTTTATTCATTATTTTTCTCCTTTATTTATTAATAATCAAACTCAAATTCATAATTAGCTGAATTACACCCATCGTCATTTATGAAATAATCAAGTGATAACTCCTTTAATTCTTCATAAGATAATTTTTCTACATCTTCTACAGGTAAATTAAATGTTGCTCTCATTTCAACAAACACATATTGTTGTTCTTCTTTATTCATTGTTATTCTCCTTTACTTCTTCAAAAAATCCAATTAAATCTTCATACTCTTTTTTAAATTTGGCTAGTTCTTGTTTTCCAAACTCACGCCACATTCTACTCGGACTATGTCCAAATAGTTTTAATATTATTAATTTAATCATGATTATTCAAACTGATACATATATTCGCAACACTCCAAATCGCTGTAAATAGGTATACATATTCCGACCTGAAATCCTCCCCAAAAATCTTCAACACCAATCCAACTAAAAACATTAATATTAACCATTCTAATAAGTATCCTAACATTCTTTATCTCCTAACTGGTAATCTAAATATTCTTTCCATTGATTTATTATTTTGTGAAAATTCCTCATCTCGCTATCACCTTTAAATACAATTTTAATTTTTTGTAAATTACCTAAAACGCAAGTTTTATAATTTTGCACTACCGTTGTATCCCAGACTGTGGCTGATACATCTGCCAGCGAAATCTCAATGAATCCTCCTTTTTTGGCACCTCCTCCACAATAACCTGTTGTTTCTATCTCTGCTTCCATGATTGAAGCATCTGTAAATTTTTGACTATTTCTACCTAACATTTTGATAACTCCTTATTAACCAATCTTTTTATACTCAAAATTCAATATATCAGCAGCGTTTATATCCCTATCTTTTAACTCAATTATATAATTGGTATAGTTCTTTTCTTTACATAATTCAGTTACCGCTGTTAACATGTTTATAAAATTTATTGTTGCTGTAGTTTCTATTATTTCTTCATTTTTTAGTTTAATAGTAACAATATAGTCCTTACTCATTTCCTAACAACTCCTTATTCTCGTATATATTGCCAATTACTTCTGTTTTTGATAATGTTTCATTATCTTCATCCTCTGTTTCTTCTGCAAACCAATATTTATCATCTTTTTTAACTGCATAAAAACCATAAACATTATGAAATTTTATAGGGAGAATACCTGCAAACTCTGTTTTCAAAATATCTCCAGATTCAATTTCTTTTCCGTTTTTATCTTTAATGCCTATGCCATAAATAAACTCAACTTCATCAAAATCAAAAAATCGATACATATGATAATTTTCATCATAAACCTCAACTACTTTAGTATCAAATCTAATTGATTCTACTTCAAAAACTCTCTTTAAACTTTTTTCATACACTTTCGGTTGTTTCATCTTCTATCTCCTCCTACATACTAAATAAACTGTATATTTGATATGTTGTAAATATTGTTACAAATACCAATATGATCACTAATAAAATAATTAAATTTCTTTCTCCTATACGTTCTATAAAATTATCAACTTTGCAATATACTTTATTAAGTTCTTCTTTTATTACGTCTCTTTCTTCAATCGTTACAGTTGATAATGTGTGATCTGTAAATGGATAATCATAACAACACATTATTTCTTCTGTATCGTCAACATAAAACGTTATATTTGAAATAGTGATTTTCAAATTTTTGTTTCTCACTATTCCGTGTTTTACTTTATAATAAGCTTCTTCTAAAACCATAAGATCATCAAAATCAATTGAAGTTTCTAAAAATTCACCACTTTTTAACCAAAATTTTATTCTAACTACGTTCATTTTTATAATATCTCGCTTTTTCTTTTTTATATTCAAGTACGATATCGTATAACCATTCAAATCTTCTTGATAACTCAGTGGGTATTTCATCTACTTCTTGCTTCCACAGCCAATTAGAAAAATCAATTACATTGTCAATTCTTATTTCTTTACATAAACGACATTCCCATTCATATAAATCGATAACTTTTTCTCTTTCTTTTTCATCTTGTAAAATAATATATCCTTGTTCTGCCGATCTTACATGGAAACAACAACCACAAGTGCTTTCTCTAACTTTTTCTTTCTTTGAGACATAATCTATTACTTTATATCGCATTATTTTAATTCTCCTATATGCATAATTGCTATTACAACAGTCTCAAAACCTATTCCTCGATTCTCTTCATAAGGTTTAAGTCGGCTACCATCTTTCATATACTTGATATTTATAACGTATTCATTCTCTTTTAAATCATTTGAGATAAAATCATTAATTGCATCAACTAAAGACTCAACACCTCTTGTTATTGTTACTACTCTTTTAATCATTGTTTATCCTCCTGTTTTCTTATTTCTTCAACACCTTATATATCTTCCTCAAACTGCTATATCTAGCTTTTACAACACCTGCTCTTATCTCTCGTATGGTTTTTACGTGTAAGCCAGTAAGTGTTGCTAACTCTTTGTTACTTATTCCTTTGTCTGACATTAACTTATCAATCATTATCCTGCTCCCACTTTTCAAGTTGTTCAACATGATTATTCATTTGTTCCACCATATAGCTTTCAAAGTCAAAGCCCAGTTCTTGTTGTAATGTTTCTAGCATCATTTCACGATCATAATAACGACCGCTTCTCCAATCTAGTGTTACATCCAGGTACCTATCCAAGAAATCAATCAATCTTTTCTTACCAAAATGATGATCTTACCTTAAAGTCCATGCTATTGCCAATGCACAATCAACAAACATAACTTTCTTTTCTAAGTTCACCAAGCTGGCCAGATCCTTAGCACGTTTATTAAAGGCCATTTCCTCTTGTACACGTTCCTGGGTGTTAATTCTTTTTCCATCTTGTTTACTCTTTTTCTTTTTAATCTTCTTAACCATTGTTATCCTACCTTCTTTTATAGCTCGTAAGCTTTAACAAATACACCACTGATTTTATCGTACCTTTTCTCACTGACCACCTTGCTAACATGTGAGTCATCCTTCCAGAAGCCCATGTAAGTCATCCTATCAATAAAAGTCTTAGCTAAATTGTCAGCATCTGGCTTTACCACATGATAGTCACCAGGTTGTTCATCTTTCTCCACTGGAAAACACCAATACAACTCAACCCCAATAGGAGCATTTAACATTTGATCTTTATGTTTTGGAGCGAAACCAGCAAGACCATTTTCAAAAATGCTTTTTGCTTCTTTTAATCTTGGTGAGTCAAAAATAATTGGTTTACCATTTTTAACCGAAATAATTTTATCCTGGTGTGTTACCTTTGGAATTTTTTTCAGTGGCACAAAAAACTGAATTGTCATTTTTAATTTTCACTTCCTTAACTCCATTTTATTTTTTTACCATTTTTTCATTTTCCATTTTTGGACATGGGCGGGAAGTACAGGACAATGTACGTACAGACAAGGGGGAGTTTTCAACCCCCTTGTTCTGTCGGACACTTGTACTGTCGGACACTTTCCGTCACCAATACTATACTTTTTAAGTATAGGGCTGTCGCGTCGTACGTCACGACACAAATTTTTATGTCGCAAACCTGTCGGACACGACTGTTTTTTTATGTCGTGTCGTAAAAATTTAGAGTTCGTCACGACTATCTTTTGTCTGTCGTGTCGTAACTTTTTTTATAGTTTTCGAGTCCTTATCATACCTAAATTTTTTACTATTTTCTAATTTTCGCTCAACTGTTCTTACGCTGACATTCATATAATCAGCGACCATTTGTTTAGTTGCTTCTTCATCTTCAAACACGCAATTTTCGACCGCCAATTCGAACGCCATCATGCTATCTTTTTGACTTTCATTTGCTTGTTTTTGGCGCCCTGTCTTATTTTTCGAGTATTTATTACCTTTGTCAGAATCGACCTCTATATCGGCCAATACGCCCACCTCATCAATAGTATGTACAGGGAAGTTAAACCACATATTAACAGGTTCAAATTTAGCAAACTCTCTAAGAGTACCTTCCACACGCCACGCTGTCTGTTGCTTAACTTTAGTTTCTAACTCTTTAGCCTGCGTCCTAACTTCTATTAAATGCCCGCTAAGGCTTTTTTCAGCGTGAAATTTCATAGCCTCATAATCATAATGATCATCCATTCCAATTTTAGTCTTGTAATATTCATTGTTTAACGTTCTTATTCTATCTTCATAGAATTTAACTAATACGTCATTTAACTGTGTTTTTAGTAAAGTTTCTGGAATCTCCAACTCCACTAAGTCTAATAACGCGTCGGGATCTCGTGCAAATACTCCACTACCACTGGCCCTATCCATTGACTTTTTGCTACCTTGTGAACCTTTAGAATGATGGTGACAATAAATAACTGAACAACCTAATTCAGTGGCCACCTTATCAAATTGGTTGGTAAAGTGAGCCATCTGGTCTGCGCTATTCTCATCACCAGTAAGCACCTTATAAATAGGGTCGATTATAACTGCTGTGTAATTCTTCTTATACGCCCTTCTGATTAATTTTGGAGCTAACTTATCCATTGGTACAGTCTTACCTCTTAAATTCCATATATGGACGTTATTTAGGTTACTAGCGGGTAAATTTAATTTAGCGTAAACATCCTTAAATCTGTGTAAGCAACTAGCTCTATCCAATTCTAAATTGACATATAGTACTCGCCCTTGCGCACATTCCCATTTTAACCACTTTTGCCCCTCAGCAATTGCAATGGCCATCTCTATCAGCGCAAAACTCTTTCCAGCTTTTGAAGGTCCAGCAATTAGCATTTTGTGACCTTGTCTAAGCACTCCTTTTATCAGTTCAGGTGCTAGTTCTGGCATATTATCCCAGCACTCCTCTAGATTTTCAGGATCTGGTAAATCGTCATTTAAGTCTTCGATGTATTCAAACCATTCATCCCAACTACCTTTACCAATATTAGTATCGATTAAAAATTGCTTGCGTCCATTTCTCATCACACCTGGCATACGGCTAAGTCTTGATGGATTTTTATTTTGCGTATCAACCGCTAATCCGTTCTTAGCACACACTTTATATAAGTAATCAACACGTTTTTGATATTCCTGATAATCTCTAGCTTCAATCTTAACTATCGCATGAACTGACTTACCACCGCTATGAACTAAACAAGCAACAGGCAATTCTAACTCGCGAATAATAGCATTCTGTTGTGAAATACTTGTTTGGTCGCTTTCCACCAGCGCGTATCTATATTCCGTTACATTGTCATTTTTAACGCCTTTTCCGTCTAATGGATTAAATCTTATCCACGCTCCAGCTTCTGGATTATAATCTCCAATTACAAATCCTATATCGTCTTTATATTTGTGTAACTTCTCAATTAAATGGCCTGCTGTACGGTCAAACACACCTTTTTTCGGCTTGTGTAACGTATTACCGTCTTTATCTTCTAAGGGATAAGTTTCAGTTACAAAGCCAACATTCTCTGTACTCTGGAAAAGTGTTTCTAAATACGTTATCAGTTCTTGTGCTGGTTGCCAATGTGTTGGCTCTTGTATCTCTTTTCCTTCTATCCAGCTTTTATCAATGAACTTATAATCACCATCGCTATTAATTTCATCATCCCAATTAAGTGCATGTGAGTTCTCAAAGTCCATATATACTGGTGAATATCCATTCTCAACAGCCATCTGGTATATCGTTCCGCCAGTAACGGGCTTCCCAGCGCTTGAACCCTGGAAAGTTTCCCATTTTCTAAAACATTCACCAGGCTTATACCTTGGATCAGCTTGCGACCATTGATCCCACTCTTGTGCTGTTAAGCCTTCATGTTTCATGGCCATTCCCACGTAAACCCATTCTTGATAATCAAGAGTAGCTGGGTTGATATATTCTAATAATTCTATTAAGTTTGATTTATTTTCCATTCTAGCTCCTCTTAATTAATTTAAATATTCGGTCTATAATCTTTCGCAACAATACCTCTTGGAAGTCTCCAGCCATTAGCTGCAATTCTAGTTATCATTTTATTAGCTTCGTCAAAACTCCAAGACCCTACTTTTCTAAATCCACGATTTTCTAATAATCTAATCTGTTTAGGTGTAGCAAGTCCTGCGTCTCGACGTTTGATAATTCTGTCAATCAATAGTTTAGCTTTTCCAAAATTCTCAATAGTATCAGCATTAATCCCCATTTTTTCTAGTGTTTCTACTTGCTTACTAGATGGTGGGCCTTGCTCAGAAATAAAACTTGGCACATAATTAGCAAGGTCTTCATCTGCAATACTCATTTCAAATTGTAATGGATCGACTAACTTACCTTTTTTACGTCTTTGTTCAGCTAACTGTTTGGCAAGGCTCGCTTCTCTGTCTTGGATAACTTCTTCAGCAGCTTTAACTTCAATTTCTTCTAAATCAACCGCGTTACCAACTTCCTTTTCACTAATCTCAGTCATTTTTTTAGCAACTTCTTCATTCTTCGCTATTAAATGAGCGGGTCTGCATAGTTCACGCTTTTCAACGTGCCACAAGAAATCTAAAAGTAATAAATTTTCTTTCCCTGGATGTAATCTTGTTCCACGCCCTACCATTTGAGAATATAAAGCTCTCACTTTAGTTGGCCTTAACACAATTACACAATCAACGCTTGGACAGTCCCACCCCTCTGTAAGTAACATAGAATTACAAAGGACATTGTATTTATCATTGTTGAAATCTTCTAATACTTGCGCTCTATCCTTGCTTTCTCCGTTGACTTCAGCAGCCTTAAAACCTTTTGAGTTAAGAATATCTCTGAACTTTTGGCTTGTTGCTACTAATGGTAGAAATACAACCGTTTTTCTATCCTTACAATGTTTTACCATTTCATCAGCAATCTGTTCTAAATAAGGATCAAGCGCATTACTTACATCACTTGCCTTAAAATCTCCGTTTTGAGTTGCTACCCCACTAAGGTCTAAATTCAATGGAATTGTTAAACTTTGTATTTTGCTTAAGTAACCTTCTTTGATAGCATCCACGATTTTATATTCATAAGCCAAGCTTTCAAAGTAAGTTCCCAGGTTCTTCATATCACCCCTATCAGGTGTAGCAGTAACCCCCAACACTTTTGCCTTATCAAAATGGTTAAGTACATTCTGATAGCTGTTAGAAATACAATGATGTGCTTCATCAATTACAATAGTATCAAAGTGATCTTTATCAAATTGGTTAAGTCTTTTTTCACGTTGTAAAGTCTGAACACTACCAACTACCACTCTGAACCAAGTATCTTTAGAAGTGCTATCAGCTTTTTCTAATGCTGTATTAAGTCCAGTACTCTTTTTAAGCTTGTCACTTGCTTGTTCTAACAATTCGCTTCTATGTGCTAATATAAGCACTCTATCACCTTGTTTAACTCTATCCTCTATTATTTTGGAAAATACAATAGTCTTACCGCATCCAGTGGGAAGTACCAGGAGCGTTTTTTGAACGCCCCCGTCCCATTGTTCTTGAACCTTAACCCTTGCCTCTTCTTGATAAGGTCTAAGTTTCATTTTTAGAACCCGCCTTGAGTGTTATTTCCTTGATTATTCCAAGCTGGTTGTTGTTGTTGCGGTTGGTTAAAATTAGGTTGTTGTTGTGCAAACGGGTTTTGTACGTTAAGTACTTTTGTGATATCAACATCATCTTTATATATCATACTTTTAACTTCATTGTATTGGTTTCCGTTGTGTTCTCTAATTCCTACTTTACATACTCCAGTTGCTCCTGGTAATTGGTTCCACGCCATTTTTAATGGTTCACCTTTTTTCTTAAAGCCAATCGCTCCAAAGAATGCTGATAATAAACCTTCAACAGAACTATGTAAAAATAGGTTGTGTTTAAGTGTTGTTTCACCTTCGTTAGCTTTAATATTGATTGATACAATCGCTTTAGGACAACTTGGTAATTTAGCGTTAGGGTTAGTTGGTACGTGTTGCGCTCTTTCATAACCTTCAACAGTAAATTGGTAAAGTCCTGGAGGTAGTAGCACAAACTCACTATCTTTTACTATCTCTGCATCCCAGTCTAATTCTCTTTCAAAATTGTTGTTAAAATTTGTATTGTTATTCATCATTTTTTTAAATCTCCTTAAAATTTATATTGTTTTTATTGTTGTTTTAATTCTTTTAATAATTGTTTAAGCCCTTCCCATTTAGGGATAATGTAACCAGTTAAGTAACCTTGCTCGTTATATACAGTCATTGGCGTTCCTTTAGGAAAGTAACCTTTACTTTCACTTACAAGCTTAATATCATCTTCAGTAATTCCATCTTGTTGCATTAAGTCCCATAATGGTTGCGGGATATAATCTGGTTTATCTGGTTTAAACGGATCCACTAAGTCTTCTACTGGCGTGTTAGCAACTTCTGTAATAATATCTTTGAAATTGTCTTCTATTACTTCGTTACCAGTTTTTACTGTTTCTTCTTTTTTAGGTTCTGGCTTTACTTCTGGTTCTGGTTGCTCGAAAATATGTGCAATCCCACTGAAATCAAGTGGTAATTCTCCTGGTAAACCGTGGCGGTTCTTAGCGTCCCACGCTGGATTATGTTCTGTATACATCACACGTTGATTTCCTTGTGCTTTCTTCTTCGTCGATTTTTCTTGTGAAATTAAGTACGTTTTGTAATTACAAAATAGTAATAAGTCCGCCCATTCTTTCACTAATGGCGCTGTTTGTGAACTCGTTTTCTTACCAAGTTTTAACTCGTATTTATCATACGAACCCATTTCATCTGGGAGTTCAAACTTTCTAATTTGTGCATGTGCTGTAAGTACAACGTTGATACCTATTTCAATTAAATCTTGTAATCTATTTAGGAAACGTCCCATTTCTTCTTTTGCATACACATAACCATTACCATAACCAAAATCTTCAATTCCTTTTTTACCATGCATAGCGCAAAGATTATCAACACAAAGCGATTCCGCCCAGTCAATAGTGTCTATTACTAATGTTTTACACACTGTAGGATTTGCCTTAATAAACGCTATTTGATTGTTTAACATAACCCAGCTTGTAGGCTTATCTAATCTAGCAACATCCATATTGTCAGTTGAGCCTTCCGTATCTATGAATAACGGTTCTGGGAATTGTGCAGCAAGTGAACTTTTTCCTATGCCTTCAGTTCCATAAATTACCACTTTTTGAGCTCTTGCTCGTTTACCTTTTGTGATTTTCATTAAAAACTACCTCCTGTATTGTTCGCCCATGACGGTGTTTCTACTTTTTTATTCTTAACATATCCATCTTCTATTATGATTTGGCACTCCTCACCAGTGCTTACTCTTGTTGCTATTGCCTGTAAGTGGTTTTCTTTTAACCAGTTACCAAAATCTTGTAATGTTTCTAAGTCCATTTGTTCTAATTTGTCCATTAAAACAAACTCACATTGTGGATTAATCTTTCTAACAATAGCAGTTGCTACTATAAGTTGTTCAGAGCCACTCATATTATCCCAAGGTTGCCCTTTATAAGTAATTACACCATTATCAACGCTTAATTCTTCTAATGGTAAATTAGCACCATTTAACAACTCTATTTTTTGTTTCCTCAATTCCTCGATAGAGTTCGTTAAATCTTCATATTGATTTTTGTATTCTTCAGCATCCTTTTCAGCTTTCTCTCTATCTTGATTAGCTCGTACTTTTCTATTTATTTCTTCAATATTTTCAATGCTTCGTTCTAGTTCTTCAGTACTTTCATCAATCAAATCAACAACATCTCTATTCGCTATTTCAATGTCAGAATTTAATTGTTCTAAATTTAAACTTAATTCTTTTAACTGTGCTTCAAGTTCTGCTTTTTTATTTTCAGCAAATACTTTTCTAGCTTGTAAATTATCCAGATTATCACGTTTACGTTGATTTTCTCCGTTTTTAGCAAGAATCTCTTGTTGTTCTTTAATCAATTCAGAAGCACTTACTAATTCATTTCCTACCTCTTTAAAGAAAGGTTGTTCTTCAGCAAAATGTTTCTTCTGATCTCTAATTTGACCAACAGTACGTCGTTTGTTGTAAATTTCCAATTCTTCTTGTTCAATTTGATATAATTTTTCACCTAAACCATCAACTGTATTTAATAAGGCTTTGGTTTTGTCTTTTGAGTTCATTTCCATAAATTTTGGCAAATTAATAGCGAACTGTTCAACAAAACTATTTAATAAGTTTTGACCTGCTTTTTTACCACTAGGATCTATTACTTTTAATTTTCCATCTTCACCCTTACGTTCGACAATAAGTCCATTATCCAGTTGGATTTTTATAATTGGCGGTACAACGCTACCTTCTCTTAATGGATTAGATGGTTTATAAGAATTACCACCTAAAGCCCACGCTATTGAGTCCAAGACACTTGTTTTTCCTTGACCATTTCTGCCACCAACAACTGTTAGTCCATTAGCTGTAGGTTCTATCTGAACAGCTTTAACTCTTTTAACATTTTCTATTTCTAATTTATTAATTTTCACCATATACTAAAACTCCTAAAATATCTATTATTTCTTTAATATCATTTGTTGAAAGTTCTTGTTTTTCTATTAACTCTCTGAAATTTTCATTTTCAAGTGGATTTTTACCTATTCTAGCTAAATACGCAATAGCTTCAACTATGTTATAAATGCCATTGTTATTTATCAATTTAATATTTCTATTTCTGTTTACTAGTCGTTGTTCTTGTGAACCTAATAAACTATATAATTTTCCAATAGATGCCACTTCTTCTTTATCATTCAATAAATCATTACCATCTGCATCTAATAAATGAACCTTATATTCCTTACCTAAAATAGAACTAAGTAGAAACGTTGATTCTTGAATTATCTTCTTAATATCAGTTGTTGGTTCATCATGTTTTTTACACAGTCTAAAATACCTTTTCCCAATATTTCCATACCAAAAAGCTTGTTCATGAGTCAAATTAGTATCGTTTAGCAAATCTTTTAATATATATCTTGTTTCAAGTTGTAAATTATAGATAACGACCTCTTTTCCATCGATAATCACAGGTATATTTTTAAGTTCAATTTTGTAATGTTTTGGATTAGGTTTATTAATATCTTTTTCTGTCACTTGCAATTTCTCCTTTTTTATGTTATTTTATAGTTGAAAATTTAATTAAGTAGTCGTTGTTTTAAACGGCTATTTTTTATTTAATATCCCTCTTTCTGTCTCTGGATATTTACTAAAGATTTTTTCTCATACGCTTTAAATAACTCATCAAGTGAATAACAAATCATTGCTATATCAAATATCAATTCTAATGAGTTTTCTGCACCTTGAATATATACTGTGTTACCAACTCTTTTATTGAATAAATAACCTGTCTTAATTTCATTAGTCATTCCTTTTTTATGCCCTTTATCTTTTATTCTTCTAAGAATGAAATTACATCTATCAACACTAAACGTTTTATGTTTATGATTTAATATAGATAGTGCAAATGCTAAACAGTCTGCTAACTCATCTAGTTGTTTTTCTTTTGGTGTCCTATTCTTCTTCCAATCTTTGAAGAACCCTATTGCGTTATACCACTCATGAAACTCTTCACATAATGCAGTTTCGATGTGAAGTTCATTCCATACTTCCATATGTGAATCTACTTCTTGTTGTAGTCTCTGTAGTTCGATTATTTTGTCGTGTAATTGAAATCCGTTCATTCTTTATCCTCCTTATTCAAAATATTTTTTACTAAAATCTTTATCAAACAATCCTTTTATTAACACTCCTGTACCTAACGCTAATGCTAATACTTGGTTGTAATCTACATCAGTCAGAATTAGTATGCACATGCTTACTACAGCTATAGTCCAGTATATTATGTTTAATTTATCTTTTTTAATCTTTGGTAATTTCATTTATTTAACCCCTAATTCTTCTCTAAATATTTCTACTGTCTTTCTTGAGTAAGGATCTATTCTTTTTTCTAACCTTTTATCTTGAAAGTATTCATAGTTTGTTGCAAAGTGCAACCAAGCATATATATTAAATTGCTCTTTCCCTAGTTTTAAGCAACTACCTCTAGGATAAAACTTTTCATCTACCTTATTTAAGAATTGTTTTTTCCATTTGTCGTAAGTTGTATCTTTAATGTTAAAACATTTTTTAATATCATCTTTAGAGATATAAGGAAATGTTAAGTCTAGTTTTTGCAACTCAACTAAATCTAATCTAACTTCTTGCATTTTAATCACCTTCTTTCAATTTGTTTAGATCTAATTCTAAATCAGTAGCAGCGAGTGGTCTATTACAAACTAAAACATCTAAGAAGAAATAACTTTTAAATTCTTAGGTATAATTATCTGAATGTAATCTAAATTTACATATTGAATAGTCGATTTATTGTTAGTTATTTTTACAAAACTACTTGATACTTCGGCTATTTCTTTTGGAATATCATTTGACAAAGTACAATCTTCAAAATAAGTATCATCTAGAAATATAATTTTCTTTATCTCCATTCTTAGTCCTCCTTTTCTTTAAATTTAATACATAATTTCCTTTTTATTTTTTGAAAAACAATAACTTCTATCAAACACATCTAACTGTAGCCAAGACTCAGCATATAATTTACTGTTCTCTTCATAAACCGTTAGATAGTGTTTGGTACTTAGCACTACTTTAGAGACTAATCCGACAGTTAAGAATGTTAGTGCTATTTTTGTTTTAGTCTCCATCTACAATCCTCCTAATTTTTCCTACCCTCAATTCAATAGAGTTGGGGGTAATTTTTATAATTGAACAATTTTCCCCATCTGTAACTACTGTTTCAGATTTTAATGTTTTTTTATTATTTATAATTTTTTCTTTTTTAACCATTGATTTCCTCCTTTCTTTTCTCTTAGAAATTCCAGCAATGTTAAACATGTGATATAATATATTTGTAAAGATTGTACGACCAAGGAGAATTTAATGAAAAAAAGTAAATTATCACTTATATCACTAATTTTATCGACTTTATATGTCGCATATTTAATATATTATATTTCAAGCACAGGTAGTAAAGTTTCTACTGGCGACTCAGCAACTCAAGTAGGAACAGCAATCGGAATTGCAATAATAATGCCTCATTTAGTTTGTACAGGAATTGCACTTCTAATGAACGCATTAGGTTACTTCCTAAATAAACGAGGTTTTATCCTTACGGCAGCGATACTGTATACAATTGCTATAGTATTTATGCCAATTTACATACCGTTCGTATTAATTCAAACCATTTTATGCTATGTAGCATTTTCTAAAATGAATCCAAACAAATTACAACAAAAATAAAATACATTAAAGTATAAATCTTTACACTCCTCTCTTAGAAATAAGGGAGGTTTTAGTTTTTGGATATTTACGGTTAAACCGCAACCCCTAACTAAAAAAATAATTACGATTTAATCGTAAATGTTAGTTAAAAAAATAATTTGATCATATTTTATATCATATACTTTTTCTATTTTTTCTATTATTGGCACATCAGGGAAACTCGTTCCACGCTCGTAGTTGCTAAGGGTATCCTTACTTACTCCTATCAACTTTGCCGCTTCTAATTGAGAAATTTTTAATTTTCTTTTCCTCCACTCAGCCAAAGGTAACCTTGTTTTATCAGGTATCATTTCCTCACCTCCTGAATACATTATATTACGATTAAACCGTTATGTCAAGTATTTTTTCCGATTTTTTCGTATTTTTTTAAAAAAACATTGAATTTTTTACGATAATATCGTATAATAAAAACATAAAAGAGGTGATAACATGAGTAATTTAGGTAACAAAAAAACAATGAGTAATAATTTAAAAAAATATTTGAAAATTAATAAAGTTTCAAGAACTCAACTATCTGAAAGTTTAGGAATAAGCTATTCAACAATTAGCGACTGGATAAATGGAAAGTCTTATCCAAGAATAGATAAAATAGAGTTAATGGCTAATTACTTTGGGATTAATAAATCAGATTTAGTAGAAGATCACTTCGAAGAAATTAAACCACAAGGAATAAAAATCCCAGTGCTTGGAACAGTAGCAGCAGGAATGCCTATCTCAGCTGTTGAAGACATCCTAGACTACGAGGAGATACCTCAATCATGGCAGAATCAAGGCGAGTTCTTTGGACTTAGAATCAAAGGGGATAGTATGAAGCCAGATATAAACAACGGAGATACTGTTATCGTAAAGCAACAATCAACAGCTAACAATGGAGATGTAGTTATCGCTCTAGTAAATGGAGATGATGCTACTTGTAAGAAATTTGAAAAGCTTGATAATGGAATAATGCTAATATCTAATAATTCAGAATACTCACCTATGTACTTTTCAAATGAAGAGGTTACTGCAAAACCAGTAGTGATAGTTGGACGAGTTGTTGAGTTGAGAAGGAAGTTTTAAAGGGAGGGTAAAATGGAATCAATATTTAAAGAAGCTCAAAGAATATTTGTAAATGTCATGGAATATAATCGATATAAGTTCAAATATCTTCCTCAATCAATTTTATTCAAAGCAAAAGAATTTCATAATGAAGCACAGGGAAAGAATACAAAATATTTCTCGGAATACAAGCGTGGTACTATTGTATATGTGAAATTTGGAATTAATATAGGAGCTGAGTTAAGCGGAAATCATTTTGCAATTGTATTAGATAAATATGATAAAAGATCTAAAAGAACACTTACAGTAGTACCGTTATCTTCAAAAGATAAGAAGTACTATCAAGAACTAATGCCTCATGATAATATATATTTTAAAAATTCAAAATATCATCTTAATAAAATTGATACACTAATATCTGAATGGGAAATTAAATCTAAAGAATATTTTGCTGAGTTAAATGCAACCAAAAAGCACTATTCTGACGACTTTAAAAATTACGTAAAAAAATTGTTGTTAGAAAATAATGGAGTACTTACAGAAGAAATTCAAAAAAATATAAATAGATATTCGGAAGAACTAATTAACAAAGCTCTATATAAATTAAATGAAGGTAATCAAAATTTTTTAGAGGCTAAAGAAAAACACTTTAAAGGGATTGAAAAATATATGAAATATAAGAATAAAAAAAGTTATGCTTGTATAAATATGATACAGACTATAGATAAGAAAAAGCTAACACCAGTTTCAGAATTTGAAAGTGCAGGAAATATTACAATCTCCGAAGAATCAATGATCCTTATAGAAGAAAGAATAAGAAAAATTTATTTTACATTTGACAAATAAATAAACTAATGAGATAATATTAATGTGAATTAGTGGTGAAACACCCACATCAATATCATTATTCGCTGTGAAACACCAGCATCAATATCATATTAAGAGTATCTCAACAAGAGGTACTCTTTTCTTTTAAACGCTATGAATAATTAATCTTTTACAAGTTCATATGTTTTTTTGAAAATATCAGGTTTAACTGGATATTGTTCACCGTCAATACCTGTTACAATCCAATCACCTTTGGAAGCTACCATATCCCCTTCTAAGGTCTTAATTATTAATTCTTTAGAAGTTTGATAAGCTTTAATTATCACAGGTTTTTTACGGAAATATTGATTTTTCATTTATACCACCTCAATTCATATATTATAATTATATCAAACAATAAGCTATTTATAAACTGAAAACGTATCGAATTCGACACGGTATATACTTGAATTCAAAACTTCAAAATGCTATAATTAAGTTACTAACATAGATACTTAAATGTATCTATCGCAAATCTTGACTAGAGCTTAATGCTCTCAACCGTTGGTAACTAGTTACTGACGGTTTTTTCTTTTAAACTAGTCGAATTCGACCAGTTTAGACAAAACAAAAAACTCACGCCCCCGCCAAGAGTTGTGAGTTTATAGAATGTGTATGGTATACACAAGACTTAATACCAATAGTATATCATACACATCTACTTGAAATCAAGAAAGGATGTGTATTTCTATGTGGATAGAAACAACTAAAAACGGAAAAGTTAAATATTGTGACAGAGTAAAAGATATTTCAGGAAAACTAAGAAAAATCACTGTCACAATGGATAAGAAAAGTAAAAAAAATGAAGATATCGCAAGAGAGATATTAAGGAATAAAGCACAAGATCTAATGTATGTCGTAGATAATAATATTACTTTCTTTGAAGGATTAGATATAATAGCGGAGAAATATTTTAATGACAAAAAAGAAAACACAAAATACGGCCATAAAATCATTATTTCGCTGATTAAGACAAAAGGGTATGATATTAAACTTGATTTAATAAATTCTAGATATGTAAAAGAGATAGTGGAATTAACTACAAAAACTGATAAATATCATAATGAAATCTTAAAAAAAATGAAAAGTTATATAAAAATACTATATAAATTAGACTACATTAAAGATATTTCTTTTCTCGATAAACTTGAATTAAAAAAAATAGTATATGAAGAAAAGAAAAAATATTTAGAACAAGAGGAAGTCGATAAACTATTAGAAGAACTTGAGCTATATCCTAGATATAGAAATTTAATAGAGTTTCTTGTGAATACAGGGCTAAGAATAGGTGAATGTTTAGCTCTTACATTCGACGATTTAGAGGGGGATATATTAGATATTAATAAATCTTTAGATAGATTTAACAATTTGAATACTGTAAAAACACCTTCTTCACGCAGGAAAATTTCACTCAATAAGCGTTGTTTAGAAATAATAAAATCGCAAAGGACAATAAACAATAATTTAACATTAACATCACCAACTTTTGCTAATAAAGATAATGTAATATTCTTTAGTGATAAAGGAACACATCAATGGAAAGAAAATGTTAGAAGATTTTTAATTAAAAATACAACAGTAAATTTTAATTTACATATGCTTAGACATACGCATGCTAGTTTATGCATTGATAAAGGTGTAGATGTTGAATTAATTTCAAAACGCTTAGGACACGTAAATTCTAATGTAACAAGAGAAATTTATATTCATAAAACTAAAAAACAACAAGAAATTGAATTTGATACATTTAAGAAAATTGAATTCTAACTGCCCCTAAACTGCCCCTAAATAAAAAATGCCATTGTTAAATGTTTAATTTAGCAATGGTTTCCCTATGTTTACTTTAACTTGAGGGTAAATGTG
>CAUUEM010000002.1:0-44725 GCA_963544045.1 uncultured Gemella sp.
AGATGGTTTAAACTTAAAACCAACTGATCCAAACTACGATGTTAAAGAATTAGCTTTAAAATGCGCTACTCAAAGAATGTATCCTGATGTATTAATGTATGATACATTGGTAAAAATAACAGGTAGTTGCAAAACTCCTATGGGTTGTAGATCATTCTTACCAGCATGGAGAAATGAAGCTGGTGAATTAGTTGAAAGTGGACGTATGAACCTAGGTGTTGTAACTCTAAATCTACCAAGAATAGCGTTAGAATCTGAAGGAAATAAAGAAGAATTTTGGAATATTTTCAAAGAAAGATTAGATATTTGTAAAGATGCTTTAGACTATAGAGCAAAACGTTGTGGAGAAGCAAAACCACAAAATGCACCTATACTTTATATGCACGGTGCTTTTGGTAAGAGATTGAAGAAGGATGATAGAGTAAAACAACTATTTGATAAACAACGTGCGACATTATCACTTGGATATATTGGACTATATGAAGTAGCTAGTATCTTCTACGGTGGAGACTGGGAGAAAAATCCTGAAGCTAAACAATTTACATTAGATATCATGAAATATATGAAAGAAAATGTAGATAAATGGACTAAAGATGGTGATTATTGGTATAGTATTTACTCTACTCCAAGTGAATCACTAACTGACAGATTCTGTCGTATGGATACAGAAAAATTTGGAATAGTAGAAAATGTTACTGATAAAGAGTACTATACAAACTCATATCACTATGACGTTAGAAAAAATCCAACTCCATTTGAAAAATTAGATTTTGAAAAAGATTATCCATATTATGCTAGTGGTGGATTTATTCACTATTGTGAATATCCAGTGCTAAAACAAAATCCAAAAGCTTTAGAAGCAGTTTGGGATTATGCATATGATAAAGTTGGTTACTTAGGAACAAATACACCGATTGATCGTTGCTATAAATGTGGTTTTGAAGGTGAATTTGAACCTACAAAACGAGGATTTAAATGCCCAGAATGTGGAAATAACGATCCGAAAAGTTGTGATGTGGTAAAAAGAACTTGCGGATATTTAGGAAATCCCCAAGCTAGACCTATGATAAAAGGACGACATAAAGAGATAGTGGCAAGGGTTAAACATTTAAAATAAAAAATAAGGACTAACTTTTAATTTAAAAGTTAGTCCTTATTTATGTAAATAGTTACTCTTCAACGCTCTCAAATTCTTTACAAGTAAAATTATTTTTGATAAAATCATTATGATAATAAACATATTAGGAGGACAAAATCATGGGTAAATTTTTAAAAGGTATAGCGTTATTAGCTGCAAGTGCGGTAGGAACATATTATTATAAAAATCCTAAAGAATTAGAAAAACATAAAGATATTTTAAAAGAAAATATTAAGGTAGGTTTAGAGAAAATTCATGATTTAGCAAATATAGCGGGAGAACAAGTTGATTATGAACAATCAGACATTGCTAGAGAGAAATTAGAAGAAGTAACTGCTAACTATAATGTGGTACAAGAAGAAACTTTTATACCTTTAAGAGAAGAAGCTGAAGAAGAATTAGAAGAAATTATAGAAGAAGCTGAAGAAACAAGAGAAGAGCTAGAAGAAAAGATTGAAGAATTAAATGAGAAATTGGAAGACAAGGTAGAGGAAATTTCTGATAAAGTAGAAGCAGAATTGGAAGTTAAAGATGTAGAAGTTCTTGAAGCCCAAAAAGAATTGGAGGCTGCAAGGTTTGAAGAAGAGCAAGCGCAAAAAGAATTAGAAGAAGCGCAAAGAGAAGTTCTTGAAGCCCAAAAAGAGTTAGAAGCGGCAGAAATTGAAGTTGAAGAGGCTAAAAAAGAGTTAGAAGCAGCAAGAATAGAGGTAAAAGAAGCTGAAGACGAGCTTGAAGAAGCTGAATCAACAGAGGAAGTTAAGCCTAAGACTACACTTGACTCAATTGTTGCATTGTTTTCAATGAAAGAAGAAAATAAATAATAATTAGAATATGGCAAAAAACTTTTAGATTACTAAATTATTTTAATCTAAAAGTTTTTTATTTAATGATACGTAGTATCATTATTATAAAAATTTTGATAATAAAAATTTATAGAAATTGGCAAAGATAAGAATTTTTTCTATAGAATAAGAAAGTATGAGTTTATATTTTAACATAAAATATTTAAAAAGATACTAAAACTGTGGAGAGGAAATAAGTAAAGAAATGTATTTTAAGAGAAGTATACATGAAAACTAGCTTTTGAGGTGTTTATATTGTGTTAAAAAAGGATTAAAAATATTGTTATAGTATTTTAAGAAATGTATATTTTGATGAGTTTTTTGTTTTAGTTTATCAATTAATTTTTATAAGTTAAATAATAAATCCTGTACATAAAACTTTTCATGTACAGAATTTACAGATTATATTTTCTAATTTTACAAGTTATAGATTTTTAATAATATTATCTCTAATTTTTTCAAATTCAGCAGGCTCAACTTTTTGTGGTGGCCATTTAACTTCTAAATTATCGAAGTTAGTATCATTGTCTTTGTAACGTGGAACTATATGGAAGTGTAGATGAAAGACACTTTGTCCAGCATACTCTTCGTTATTTTGGAAAATATTAACTCCATCACAACCATAAGCTTCTTTAACAGCGTTAGCAATCTTAGGTAAAACTCTACCAATGTTTGCAGCAGTTTCAGGATCACAATCAAAAATATTACGGCTATGTTTTTTAGGAATTACAAGTGTATGTCCCTTAGTTATTGGGAAAACATCTAGAAAGCTATATACATGTTCATCCTCATATATTTTATAACTTGGAATTTCACCATCGATAATTTTTTCAAAAATTGTTTTTTCCATCAGTAATCACTCCTTAGTCTAAGTTTTTAAGTGTTTCAATAAGTAAGTTTTTAAGGTTTACACTTATTTTTTGAGCTGTTTTTAATACATGTTCATGGTCGTGTTTTTTCTCTTGAATACCAGTTGCCATGTTAGTAGCGCAGGCTAATACAGCAACAGGAAGCCCAGCGTGATTAGCTGCAATAACTTCAGGAACAGTTGACATACCAACTAAGTCACATCCCATAGTTTTAAACGCTTGGATTTCTGCACGTGTTTCAAAGTATGGACCTTGGAAGAATCCATAAACACCACGATGTAATTTGATATCTAGTTTTTCAGCAGATGATAAAAGATTATCTACTAAATATGGATTAAATGGAGTAGTCATATCAACAAATCTCTCACCAAGGCGTGGGTCGTTTTCTCCCATTAGAGGATTATTACTTACTAGAGAGATGAAATCATCTAGACAAACGATATCTCCTTCAGTAAAGTTAGTGTTAATAGCGCCACAAGCGTTAGTAATAAATAATCCTTTGGCACCTAAGAATTTTACAACATAAGTCATAAATGCAACTTCTTTCATTTTGTATCCTTCATAATAGTGAAGTCTACCATTTAGTACAAGGACATTTTTACCTGAAATTTTTCCGAAAGTAAGTTTATTTGCATGTCCTTTAACATGATTTGAGCGTTTATTTCCTGGGAAAAGAGGTATAGCCTCATAACCAAGCTCTTGTTGTTCTTCAAGTTCTAATGTAATTCCACTACCTAGGACAACTGCGTAATCAATTGGCTCATTGAAATACTTCTTAATATAATTCGCAGTTTCCACAATATTTTCATAATAAGTCATAAATAAATCCTCCTGAAAATGCTTTAATCAATTCAATTATATCATAAAAAATTAAGGAAATATATAAATTTAACACTTTTTTATATATAGTTGTTAAAATATTTAATAATTTTAAGTTTTTATAACTTTTTATAACAATTTAGTAAAAAAAATATTGAAATCGTTTGAAATTTGTGTTATTGTTTCATTAGTACATAAATATAGGAGGTCATTATGAGAAAGTTACGTACTATTATTGCAATGTTACTTGCATTATCATTAATTGTAGTAGGATGTTCTTCTAAAAAAAATAAATCAGAATCAAATACTGAAGAAAAAAGTTCCTACAAAATAGGGGTTGTTACCGGTGAAGGTGGAGCTAAAGATAAAAGCTTTAACCAAGCAAACGTAGAAGCTATACAAGCATGGGCAAAGGCCAATGGAGCAAAAGATCCAGTTGTTGTTGAATCAAAAAACCAATCTGATTTGGCTGCAAACCTTCAAAATGCTTCAAAAGTTTCAGATATCATTTCTTTAGCAGGATATGAATTCGAAAAAGAATTACCAAAAGTTGCCGAACAATATAAAGATAAAAAATTCATGTATGTTGATACTTTTGTTGATGCACCAAATATAGCATCACTTATCTTTAAAGAGCAAGAAGCAGGGTACCTAGCTGGTTATGCAGCTGCATTACAATCTAAAACTGGTAAAGTTGGATTTATCGGAGGAACTAAAATTCCACCTGTAGAAAGATTTGGAATTGGATTTGTTCAAGGTGCTAAAGCAGCTAAGAGTGATATTAAAATCATGTACAACTACAGTGGAACATTCTCAGATACAAATAAAGGTAAAACATTAGCAGCTACTATGTATGATTCAGGTGCAGATGTAATCTTTGTAGCGGCAGGTAATACAGGTAATGGTGTTATCTCAGAAGCAAAAGAACGTGGTAACCTTGATATGTCTAAAGACGGAGAAATTAAACACTGGGTTGTTGGTGTAGATAAAGACCAATACGAAGAAGGTATTTTCAAAGGAAAAGATAAAGGTGGAAAAGAATACCAAAAATCTGTAATCTTAACATCAGCTGTTAAAAATATCGAAGTAGCAGTAACAAAAATCTTAAATGAAATCAAAGAAAATAAATTTGAAAAAGGTGAACATATCTTCGGTATTAAAGAAAATGGTGTAGGGCTACCAAAAGATAATCCAAACCTAAGTGATGACAATAAAACTAAAATTGATAAAGCTATTGAAGAACTTAAATCAGGTAAGGTAGAAGTAGTAGGAACTGGTGATGAGCTAAAAGCAAAAGGATCAGTTACTAATTTAGAAGGTGAACTATAATCATAATAAAAGTCTTGCTAAAGAAATTTAGTGAGACTTTTTTATTAAATCAAGGTAATTATAAAAATACTATCAAAAAAGTGTATTAATTTGAATGATAGTATAAATTATAGTTATGAAAATGCTTTAATTAAATGTATATATGTATATATAAGAATCTAAAAAGTGAACATTCTCTCCATAAAGGAATAAAAATACGTTTTAATTCAGTGTAACACGAACAATAATAAAACGTTTTTCTGAAAAATAAATAAAATATTGATATTTATATAATTATGTGGTATTATTTAGGTATAAACAATATACAAAAATAAATAAAGGAGATTATTTGTTTATGAAAAAGATATTTTCATTAATCGCTGTTATTTTATCAGCAGCACTTATTTTTGTAGGATGTTCTTCTAAAACTGAGAAAAAAGAAGAGTCATCTTCAAAATCTGATTTAAAAATCGGAGTAGTTACTGATGAAGGTGGGGCAAAAGATAAAAGTTTCAACCAAAGTAACGTAGAAGCTGTTAAAGCTTGGGTAGATAAAAACGGTGGTAAAGCATTAAACCCAATCGAAACTAAAAACCAAAGTGATATCGCAGCTAACTTACAAAATGCAGCTAAAGCAGCTGATGTTATTTCATTAGCAGGATTCTATTTTGAAAAAGAATTACCAAAAGTTGCAGAATCATTTGCAGATAAAAAATTCATCTTCATCGATGGAACTGTAGATAACAAAAATGTTGAATCTATTACATTTGCTGAACATGAAGCAGGATACTTAGCTGGATATGCAGCAGCATTACAATCAAAAACTGGTAAAGTTGGATTTATCGGTGGAGCTAAAATCCCTGCAGTAGTTAAATTTGGTGTAGGATTTGTTCAAGGAGCTAAAGCTGCTAACAAAGATATCAAAATTGTATATAACTACAGTGGATCATTCAACGACACTAACAAAGGTAAAACTTTAGCGGCAACTATGTACGATGCTGGGGCAGACGTAATCTTCGTAGCAGCTGGTGGAACTGGAAGTGGTTCAATCAAAGAAGCACAAGAAAGAGCTACTAAAGACATTAAAGAAAGTGGAGAAATCAAACACTGGATCGTTGGTGTAGATAAAGATCAATATTCTGAAGGTGTATTCAAAGCTAAAGATAAAGATGGAAAAGATGTAGAAAAATCAGTAATCTTAACATCTGCTGTTAAACGTATCGATGTAGCGGTAACTCAAGTATTAGATGCTATCAAAGCTGGTAAATTTGAAGGTGGAACAGCTAAAGTATTTACTATCAAAGAAGATGGTGTGGGATTACCTTCAGAAAATCCAAACTTAACTGATGAAATTAAATCTAAAATTAAAGAAGTTGTAGAAGCACTAAAAGGTGGAAAATCAACAGTAGCTGCTGAAGCAGATAAAGTAGCAGATAAAGCAAATATCGATGGTGAACTATAGTTTTTAAAATTATTGTTTAAAGAAAAGTCTAGTATTTTTTACTAGACTTTTTTGTTAATATAAATAGGGTTAGGATTAAATTTCTGTAAACGTAATTATTATTTTTAACAATGTAAACAATTAAAAAAATTTTCAACTTAATTAAGTTTTTAAATTTATGAAAATAGATATGAAACTGCAATGATATTACACAGTTTTTTAGCTTTAAAGGGCTATATTACTTGGATATAAAAATAATATAAAATTAATTAACAGAATCACATTAAAATGCTATACTAGAATTCAAAAATATATTATAATAGATAAGTAACAATATACAAAAGAGAGGTAAATATATGTACGCTATAGAAATGCTAAACATAACTAAAAAGTTTGGTGACTTCTACGCAAATAAAGACATTACTATTCAGGTGAAAAAGAACGAAGTTCATGCATTGCTTGGTGAAAATGGTGCTGGTAAATCTACGTTGATGTCCGTTCTTTTTGGTATGTACCATCAAGAAGAGGGTGTCATTAAATTAGATGGGAAAGAAGTTGACATTAAGGATCCTAAACATGCTAATCAGCTTGGGATCGGTATGGTTCACCAACACTTTAAATTAATTAAAAACTTCACTGTTGCTGAGAATATCATCTTAGGAATGGAAGAAGTAAAAGGCGGAATAATCGATTTAGATTCTGCTGCTAAAAAAATTACAGAACTATCTAAAAAATATGGATTAGAAGTAGACCCGAAAGCTTTAGTAGGTGATATTACAGTTGGGATGCAACAAAGGGTAGAAATTCTAAAAATGTTATATAGAGATGCTAATATTCTTATCTTTGACGAACCTACAGCGGTTTTAACTCCTGCTGAAATTAAAGAATTTTTAGCAATTCTTAAGAATCTTCAAACAGAAGGGAAAACTATCTTATTAATCACTCATAAACTTAACGAGATTATGGCAGTAGCTGATCGTTGTAGTATTATTCGTCGTGGTGAATACTTCGGAACTGTAGAAGTAGCAGACACAACAAAAGAAAAACTTGCTAGTCTTATGATTGGTAAAGATCTAGAAATTATTAAATATGAACGTTCTAGAGAAGGTAAGAAAAAAATATTAGAAGTATCTGGTCTTTATGCAGATACTGAAGAGAAAAAAGATATACTTTCTGACTTCAACTTAGATGTTCGTGAAAGAGAAATTCTTGGTATTGCTGGGGTTGATGGTAACGGTCAACAACAATTTGTTGAAGTACTAAATGCTCTATTAAAAGAAACTAAAGGAAAAATTGTCTTTGATGGAAAAGACCTTGCTGGAGTTCCAACAGCAAAACGTAAAGAATTAGGTCTTGAAATTATTGCAGAAGACAGACACAAAGATGGATTAGTTCTTGACTTTAGTGTTGAAGAAAACTCAGTATTAGAGAACTATTATACAGAGAAATTCTCTTCACGTGGATTCTTGAAAAAACCAGCAATCTCTAAATTTGCTAAAGAGCTTTGTGAAAAATATGATGTACGTAAAGCTGGTGATGAAAAAATCGCAGCTCGTAGTATGAGTGGTGGTAACCAACAAAAACTTATCATCGGACGTGCATTAGAACTTGATCCAAAATTATTAGTAACAACACAACCTACACGTGGTCTTGATGTTGGTGCGATAAATGGTATTCATAAAATGTTAATTAATTACCGCGATAAAGGTAATGGAGTATTATTAATTTCATACGACTTGGATGAAATTCTAACATTATCTGACAGAATAGCTGTTATTCACAATGGTAATATTATTGATGTCGTAGACAATGATGAAAATGTAACTAAAGAACAACTAGGTCTTCTAATGGCCGGGGTTAAGAAGTAGAGAGGAGAGCGTATGTTAAAGAAAGTTTTAACTAATGCGGTGCTACCAATATTAGCTTCGTTTATTATAGGAGCAATTCTTATTTCGGCAATTGGAGCGTCGCCAGAAGATGTTTTAAGTGTTATTGGAGACATTTTTTCTGATTCAAACAGTATAGCAGAAATTTTTGTATCGACAATTCCACTTATTTGTACAGGTTTATCAGTAGCCTTTGCATTTAGAACAGGGCTATTCAACATTGGGGCCGAAGGACAATTTATTATGGGTGGTCTTTTTGCAGGTCTTGTTGCTATCAAAATGGAAGGAATGAATTTTTACTTAGTATTAATTTGTTCAATCCTAGCAGGTATTATTGTAGGTGGTATTTGGGCTGGTATCGCTGGTTATTTAAAAGCTAAATTTAATATCAGTGAGGTAGTTGTAACAATTATGTTAAACTATACAGCATTATACTTCGTACAATTCGCTGTTCCTAAATTTATTAAAGGAACAAATGATATTATTTCTAAACCAATCGTTGCAGAAGATGGTACAGGATATTTACAAAATAGTCTTATCGAAGGAATCTTTAGTAACCACCGTTTAGGTACAGATTTATTCTTTGCAATTTTTGGAGTAATTATTTTCTATATCGTTATGGAAAAAACAGTATTTGGTTACGAACTACGTTCTGTGGGTTATAACGCAAATGCATCTAAATTCGTTGGTATGAAAGTTAATAGAAATACAATCTTATCTATGGCTATTTCTGGGGCATTTGCTGGTCTAGGTGGAGCTCTTTACAACATGGGGCCGGTTGGACAAGTAGTAGCAGGTTCTACATTCCAAGGATATGGATACATGGGTATCGCCGTAGCACTTATTGGTGCTAATACAGCTCTAGGTTCATTACTAGGAGCATTATTATTTGGATTCTTAGGTGTATTAACACCTCAATTATCATTTGTTGGTATTCCAAAAGATATCGCAAATATTTTAATCGGATTAATCGTTCTATTTGTAGCTGCTAAATCAATCTTTGATTTCAAATTCTCTAAAAAAGCAGCAAGCAGTAAAAAGAAAGGAGATAAATAGATGGATACAATATTATCACTATTAGACTCAATGTTGCAATATACAGTACCTATACTTATCGCAGCAATAGGTGGTTTCTATTCTGAAAAGAGTGGGGTTGTAAATATTGCACTTGATGGTTTCGTAATTTTCGGTTCATTTGTTGCTTCTTTCATAGCTCTTAGTGCATTTGATGGAGCACCTACATTTGGTCAATTAGTACTTTGCTTATTAGCGGCAACAGCGTGTGGAGGACTTCTTTCATTAATTCACGCATTTATCAGTATTAACTTAAAAGCTGACCAAGTAATCTCAGGTACAGCGATTAACTTAATTACACCAGCTATCGCATTATTCTTAGTAAACCACTTTAACGGAACTTATGAATTATTGTTAGCTAGTGGATTCCCAAGATATACAATACTTGGTAATTTCACAGTTTATCCAACGATCATTATAGCTATTATCCTAGTTTGTGTTACTTACTACGTTATCTATAAACGTCCATTTGGATTAAGATTACGTTCTGTAGGGGAAAACCCACAAGCAAGTGATTCATTAGGATTAAATGTATTTAAATATCGTTACATTGGGGTATTTATTTCAGGATGTTTAGCAGGATTAGCAGGAGCAATCATCGCTACAACATTTAGCCAAGGGTTCAATGCAGCAATCACAGTGTACGGATTCGGATACTTAGCGTTAGCAGCACTTATCTTTGGTAAATATAACCCAATTACAATCACTTTAGCATCACTGTTCTTCGGTGGAACAAAAGTATTTGCTGAAAAAGTATCTATTTTAGCACCAGATCTACCAATTCCGGTATCATTCTGGAACATGTTCCCATTCGTAGCAACAATTATTGCACTTATCGTATTTTCTAAGAAAACTTCTACACCAGAAGCTCTTGGTGTACCATACGATAAAGGTATGAGATAATAAAAAATATTGGGAAAATAGACTCTAAAACTTGAGGTTTAGAGTCTATTTTTATGTCTAAATATGGTATAATAAAAATAACTAGCATAAAGGGGGTAGGAAATATGGATATACATAACATCATCATAATAATACTAACATTAACTTTTTTTATAATATTTTCATATTATCCTAAAGAAGCCGCGAAAGCACAAAAAATTTCTTTATTAAATATGGGTATTTTAATCACAATATTATTTTTATTAATATTTATAATAAAAGGATATAGCCCTATCGTAGCAATGCAAAATTATGAATTAATATCTCCAATATTATTATTTGGTATTTTAAATCTTATTTTTTTAATAGCTAAATATAAATTAAAATTAAAAAAAGATGACAATTAGTCTGATATGTACCCCTTTCATTGGTTTATCCAGTAAAAGGGGTACATATCAAAAACTAGAGGTTTGGAGCCTATTTTTATGTCTAAATATGGTATAATAAAAGGAACTAGCATAACGGAGGTTGAAATATGAGTAAAAAACTATTAGCATTACTTGCGGCAGGAGCCTTAGTAATTACAGGGTGTGCATCAAAAGAAAATACACAAAATAAAGAGGACAATAAAAAAGAAGAACATACTAACGAATCATCAGAAGAAAAAAATAAAGTTGATAAAAATCAAGAGTTAAGCACAATTCATGATTTTGCAGCAGCAGAAAAATTAGCGAATGTTGTGGCAATATCGGGGGACGATTTATCTAGGTTATCAACTCAAACAAATTTACTTCACTGGATAACTCAGTCAAAAATAAAAAAAACAACTGTACCAGGAGGAGAGGAGTTATATGCAGTAGCTAGTACAGACTATTTAGATAGTGTTAATGAGATCTCTTCGAAAACTTATTCTATGGAAGAAGCTATCGATCTTTTAAAAGGTCCAAACTTTAATGAATATGACATTGTTTCAGAAAAATCTACCTTAGTACCAAGAGAAGATGAGGTTTATTACTATAAGGAAGATAAAGTTATAGTATTTACTACAAAAATTATGGGGAATAATTTTGCACAAGAAGTTGAATCGCAAAACAAATGGGTAGTTGAAGGTGATAAGATTAAAATCAATGTTGTAGACAAAATGACAAAAACAAAAATTTCAACAATTACATTAAAAATTAATAACAAACAGTACGCTGGTGGAAATGCAAAATCTAAGTACTATGTAGAAAGCATTAAAAATAATTAATAGTATAGCAAAAGACAGGAGAATTTCGCCTGTCTTTTCCATTGAGATCAAACCATAGCGATAGATACGCTGTTTTTCTTTATGGACTACCTAGGGAATTAATAGAATTTTTTACTTTATTCCAAGTACACGGAGTAATATTGGTACTCACTGTTTTATATTTTAAAATTTCGATATCAAAACCTATAATATCTTCAATATTATTAAAGTCATAAATACCGATATTATACTCATCAAAGATGTCCGAAAGAAAACCCAATGCATCATCTTCGACATTATAAGGAAATGAGCATATAGCTCCATGTTTTCCTAAAGTATAATCAGTTAGACAATCCTCAATATCTTCTGATGAAAAAGCAATTTCATTAGGTAATGCATATTTACCGTTCATAGGAGGAAAATGTTCGAACATTGATTTAGCCCAAGCAGTTATTACCGGAGAATATTCTTCAAGTGAATTATAGTCTTTGTCTTCTTTGTATCGAGAGAATTCTTCTAGATAATTTAGGACATCTAGAGCAGTTTTAATTTCTTCTCTTCTTTCAATAATAAATATAAACTCATTGGCTATTACTCCTTGTTATTGCTTTACCATCATATGCAAATAGTATTATAACGCTATTTACTAGTATTTTATAGACTGATTAGATTTTTCCTTATTAAACTACTATTATAAGATTTTATGTGATGGGATAACTAGTATTAGAAACGTACAAGATAATGTAAGAAAATTATAGTTGTATTTATAGATAATAATTTTTTAAATATTTTTTCAAGTGTTAAAATTTATTTGCTATTGGACTATGTTAATTAAGATTGATATATTAATGATAAAGAGTATATTTTTGACAAAATTGAGATGTTTATTATATAATATTAAAGCAATTATTATGCTAAAAAATTAGGAGGAAAAAAGTATATTATGAATAAATTGCAAAAAACATTAACTGTTGCGCTAACAGCTTTAGCTTTAACAGTAACATCACAAGCACCGTTTGCAGCAGCATCGGATGTAAATAATGGAAAAGCAACTTCTAATCAAAAAGCTAGCGGAGATGAGCTTGTTGATCCAATAACTTTAGTTGTTAGTTACACTGTAGAAACAAGTGCTGGGGTAGAAATATCTCCAAAACAAAGAATAAAAGTACCACGTCCAGATTTAAGTACACCGCTTAGTTATTTTAAAGATTATTTACCAGAAGTAAAAAAAGAAATTATCTATAACGGTAAATCTTATCAATTAATTAAAGAAGAGGGTATTTCTATTCAAGCATCTATACATCCAATGGAAGCATATATGAGATACTACTATGCTGAGAAAAAACCAGCAGTAAAATCAGAAAGACCATTACGTGTACCAGCTGGAAACAATGGTGCAAAAACTCGTGTTCCAGTTGCTAAAAAACAACAACCAAAACAAGAGGTTAAAAAATACAGACTTCCAGCAGGAAATAACGGAGTAAAAACTCGTAAACCAGTTGTTAAAAAACAACAACCAGAAGTAATCAAAGATGTAGATTACCTATAAAATAAAATCCCGCTCTATTAAGAGTGGGATTTTTGTATTAATAATATTTGAAATATATATAATTAATTTTTAATCTCCAAAAAGCTATCTGATGATGAATAGTAAACAAAAAATATTAGCTTCGTTATTAAAATCATATTGATTTTTAAAGGAGGAAGATTATTATTTATAGATATAAAAATAATCATTAGTGTTGAAAATATAATAGATGTATAGTTGATTAGTTTATTATTTGTTTTATATTTGCAGTTTAGTATTCCTGTTGCCAAGATATAAATACCGGCTAATGCTACTCCTAGTAAAGTGTAATTATATAATAGATAGCTTAATGTTGCAGTGAGAATAAAAGTTGAAATCATACTTGTTTTTTTTAGTTATTAATATTTTCTTCATAAACTGTTGTCTCCTTTATATTATTTTTGATTTCATAATATATCTCAACAATAGATAATTTAGTATATTCTATCAAATAAATCAGCTAAAAAATAAAATAAAGTTTCGAAATATTGATAAAATATTTTAGTAAGAAAAAAAGCTGTAATACAATGAAAATAAAGATATTTTTTCAATAATTTTTCCAAAAATAATAAAAGTATATTGTAAATTTAAGATAAATATCATGCTTTGATAATTACTAAATTTATGGAAATCTAGAGAACTTTATAATTGTTTATTACACCAGTAATAATTTTGAGAAGTTTGTTGGTGTAGCTTAGGATATGGATGCGAACTATATTTTTATGGTAAGTGATTTATAAATATAGTATAATCAATTGCGTAAGTAACTAATTAAGAAAGGTATATATTATGTTTTCTGCAAAAAATTGTCAAATTTAATTATACGATGATGATATAGTCAATTATGTTTCATTTGGTTATGGAAAAAAGAATTTATTATTAATACCAGGTTTGAATATCGAGCGAATAAAAGGAAAAGCTTTACAACTTGCTTTTTTCTATAGAAATTTTTTGAGAGAATATAAAGTTTTTATATTTGATCATAAAGAACATATCAATGAGAATTATGAGATAAGTGATATGGTGGAAGAAATTGCTTATTGTATAAAAAAGTTGAATATAGATAAAGTAGATGTTGTAGGGGTATCTCAAGGTGGGATGATTGCACAACTATTAGCTATAAATTACCCTGATATTGTTGACAAGATAGTATTAGCGGCAACTACATCAAGAAATAATCCTACAACAAACAAGGTCGTAGTTAGATGGATTGTTCTAGCTGAAAATGGTAAGTTACAAGAACTGCAAAAAAATATGATTGAAACTGTTTATTCAAAAGGATATATAGCAAAAAATAAGTGGTTATCTATATTAGTACAAATTCTATTTAAGCCAAAATTAGATCAGCTTGATAGATTTATTGTTTTAGCTAGATCGTGCTTAAAATTTGATGTTTTTGATAAATTAGATAAAATCCAAGCTAAAACCTTGGTCATAGGTGCTGCATTAGATCAAGTTATCCCAGTAGGATTTTCTAATGAACTTGCTAAAAAAATCAATTGTCAGAAACTTATTTTTGAAAAATCTGGTCATGCAGTCCATCAAGAAGTTTCTGATTTTAATAGGACAGTTTTAAATTTTTTGAAAAGTAGTAATTAAGAAATTAATATATATAATTGAAAATTCAAATGAATTGCAGAAACATAATATGTGAACTTTGTCTAGATTCTCCCATCAGAAGGGAGACAAAATTCACACCACTATTCATGTATGATTGTCCCCTCTATTAATCTATATCACTATCTTCATGATTACATCTAGAAGTTAGCGTAAGATTGTACAAATGTAAAAAATAATGATACAATAGGTTTTTTAGAATAGAAATACATAAAAAGAAAGGAGATAATATGAAGTCTGAAAGTTATTTTGACGGAGGAATCCTAGGTTATATTGGATACTCTATCTTAGCAGTCTTAATTTGTGGGCTTACCTTGGGGATCGCAGTACCTTGGGCAGTTTGCATGATGCAAAATTGGAAAACCAAACACACGGTAGTGGATGGTCAACGTCTATACTTTGATGGGACTGGAGCACAACTGTTTGGTAACTGGATCAAGTGGTTTCTTCTAACAATCATCACGTTTGGAATCTATGGATTCTGGTTAGCTATCAAAATGGAGCAATGGATTGTAAAACATACTCATCACGTTTAATTATTAAAATGCATCTTCTTTTATAGGAGATGCATTTTTTTGTTTTTTTTTTAAATAATTATTGGTGAGTATATTATTCTTCATTATCTTTTTTTATAGTATCTTCACTAGTTTCATCTTTTGACTTTATTTTGCTAAATAGTAAACCTAGCATTAGACCTAAGAATGGTCCAATAGCGACCCCGATTTTAATATCTCCTATTATATTTCCAATCATAAGACCTACAATTGGTCCGAATATTAATGCAAAAGCTGCAAAATTAGTAGTTTGTTTTTTCATTAGTTCACTCCTTCATAAATATTATCTAGTATAATTTAGAATCTTTTATAAAATGTGATAAATCTTCATTTATGGTTGCAAATTGGTTGCAACTACAAGAAAAACCCTCGATATAACCTTATTATATCAAGGGTTTGGTAGGTTTTTACAACTACTCCCATTCAATAGGGGAAGAATCTATCCTGAGTAGTTGATATCATAGGAAGTATCGACTTTATTTTTTATATTGGTAGGGGAAATGGCAGGGTATAAAAAGTATAATTATTTAGTAAAAAGTGTTGATATATTAGTATTTATAAATAGTTGATTATGATAGTTTAATTTGATATAATCAAAACTGGAGAGAGAAGTTAGGGAGTGTAAAACTTCCGATAAAGATGGTGGCTACTTCAATATGAAAGGGGATGGTGCTATGCTCGCATACACTAAAATCTGGATGAGAGGAGTAGAAAATGTCTACGTACGAAGCTATTCAACTAATGATAGATTTTGCGATTTTTGTAATTGCACTTTTGACTTTGGTTGTAGCTATTGTTACTTATATGATGAAAAAATAACCATCTTTAAAACTTTGGCAGGTTAAGATGGTTATATAATAACTAATTTTAGAGCCACCGTCTTTAAAACGGCTCTCTTTTTTATAATTTTATTTTAACATAAACGGAATTTAATTGCAATGATTTTGTCAGATTGCAATTGTACAGACGATTATTGGAATAAATCTTTTGATTGTTTCAGTAGTTAGTGCATGTATTGTAGCATTGAAAAAAGACAATAAAAAATAACCATCTTTATGCTTTGGCTTAGGGTAAGATAGTTATTTAATAATTACATATTCGAGCCACCGTCTTTAAAATGGCTCTCTCTTTTATGCTTTTATTTTAGCATGAACGGAATTTAATTGCAATAATTTAACATATGGTCATTTAAGAAAATTATAATAGATTATCTAAAATTTATTTTTGATACTTCTATTTTTATACTTTCGTCACAATGATTAACATAGGGGGCAACGTAATCTATACTAACTGATTTTGGACCCAATAATAATTTGGAGTATTTAATTTTATAGCTCTTTAAATAACAATAGAGAAAAGGGAAATTAAGTAATTGATTTTCTTCTACCTTTACTTCTAATTTCGTATTTTTATTTTCTGTGTTAGCTACAATTCTATATTCAACTTCATAAGAGTAATCACTTTTTTTAAATAAGAAGTCTATCTCCTGAAGTTTATTAAGATATACTCTCTTCTTCTCTTCTTTTTCATCGCTATTTAAATCCTTCGTTTCAGATTCAAATAAATCTTTAAGATTATTAATTTCGGTCACAAGTGCAACTTTATCTTTTTCTAATAAATTATTTGATTTAATTTCTATTTTATTTTCCTCTGAGTTTGGAGAAATATAAACAACTTTATAAATACCTACATAATTTAGCTTAGATATATTCATTAAGTATGTTTTATCGTATATTAGCATTGCTCCTGTTGCGCCTTCTGCATAGTTATTCCACATTGGTAGGCTGTCTTGAACGGTAGTTAAGGAAGTTATAAAACGTTTAGTAGGTCTCCAGTCACTATGACTATCACCAAATATATATTCTAATAAATTTTTCCCTTCAAATGGATCGTTCATTTGTCTTCCATTAGTTAATCTTAAATGAGAGTCGTCTATATTTATTAGTTTTGATACAGTGGATAAAGAAGTATAATGACCGAGTTCAAGGTTGGATAAGTCTTTTTCTGTAACTTTGAGAATACGCTCAATGTTGTTAATTGATTCGTAAAAGCTTTTATTTTCATTAAGAATACTATCTATTTTCTCTACAAAATCAGTATAACTTTCAAACTTGAGTTTCAATAGTTTCAGTATTTTAAATGGCATATCATTATTTGTGTAATTATTAATAATTTGCTTCGTTATATTGACTATTTTATTTGCTAGATTAAACGATATATAGAACGAGGTATTTTCAAGCCATTCATAAATTGTTTTTAAATTATCATGAGAGGAATTTCCCAATAAACCTTCAAAATTTGTTGAGAAATGGTAAGTAGTATTCTCTATTTTCAGTTTATTTTTTAATTCAGTAAGAGCGACTATTTCTACATTCTCTCTTTCAGAAATATTAAAATCTCGAAGAATAGAGTCTTTAAACCAATCATAATTTTTTATCTCATTAATAGTATCATTTGATAATGTACTAACTTCATGTAGTTCAAATATGAATTTATTAACTTCTATATCATCTTTTAGAACTCCTAATAAACTGTTATAAGTACTCATGCCAATTATTGAGTAATAGTTATTTAATATATTTGATGACAATTTATTTTCGATAAGATTATCATTTTTTAAGAAGTATTTTGTTTGATAATAAGGATAAACTCTATCTAGTCTCATTTCTTTGTTACATAATTTTATTAGTCCTATTTCTTCCTTATATGCATTGTTATCAAAATATAAAATAAAAAATTCAGAATAATATCCCATGTCGTTCCAGCCATCATTAAATAGTAAAACAAAAGCATTTCTGTATGTATTAGTGTCAGTTAGAGGTATCTTTGACTTATTGTAGTCACAATATGAGTATTTACTAATTATTATATTATAGTCGTTCATTTGTTTTTTATCCTTTCTAGGTACTAAAGTTTCTTATACTTATTTTACTATTTATTATATACTTTTTATACAATATATCAAGATAAAATACTACTTAGATGACAATTTAAAAGTATATCTAAGCAGTTAATATATATTTAGTGTAGCTTGTTATTATACAATATATTTTGGAAATATACTGATTCTCTAGGAACTTAGATTTCGATTCATTACTAAATTTTATGACGAGAGGAGTAGAGAATGTCTACGTACGAAGCTATTCAACTAATGGTAGATTTTGCGATTTTTGTAATTACACTCTTAACTTTAGTTGTTGCTATCATTACTTTTATGATGAAAAAATAACCATCTTTAAACTTTGGACGGTTAAGATGGTTATAATTTAACTAAATAACTGAGCCACCGTCTTAAAAACGGTTCTCTATTTTATGCTTTTATTTTAGCATAAGCGGGATTTAATTGCAATAGTTTTAGTCAGCATACGAAATTGTACGGACGATTATTGGAATAAATCTATTGATTATTTCAGTAGTTAGTACATGTATTGTAGCATTAAAAAAAGACAATAAAAAATAACCATCTTTATACTTTGACAGGCTGAGATGGTTATGAACTAACTAATTTTAGAGCCACCGTCTTAAAAACGGTTCTCTATTTTATGCTTTTATTTTAGCATAAGCGGGATTTAATTGCAATAGTTTTAGTCAGCATACGAAATTGTACGGACGATTATTGGAATAAATCTATTGATTGTTTCAGTAGTTAGTACATGCATTGTAGCGTTAAAAAAAGACAGTAAAAAATAACCATCTTTATACTTTGGCAGGTAAGATGGTTATAATAACTAAACCAGAGCCACCGTCTTAAAAACGGCTCTCTCTTTTTTATATTTATATTTTAGTGTAGATAAGGTAAGAAATCAAAGATTTTAATAAAAAGATCCCACCGAAAATTATTGGTGGGAAAATGGCAGGGTATAAATTTGTATTTATTTTGTATTTAGTTTTTAAAAGTAAACTATATCAAGTTTCTTGGTGAATATACTACTTTTATTTTTACTCATCGATCTTTTAGATACTAAAATATTTTTTTATAAATAAAATATTATTGAAGTATTATTCCCCTAAATATTTAATATATATTTGACATGGATTCCATTCGTCCCATAAGGTAGGAAAACATTCTAATTCTTTATATCCCATTGCGATATAGAATTCATTAGTAATATCATATTCTTTGTAGTGTCCCATTTTTACAGTTTTTACTTGTGAGTAGGAATATCTAAGATTTTTTGCCATTTTTTCAAATTCTGTATTTAGTTTTGTTCCAATTCCCATTCTATGAAATTTTTTCTTTATGCCCATTACAAAAATATCTGCAGTATCCTTACTTGTTGCATTTAATACGATAAAACCTGCAACTTCATTATCCGCATAGCAAGCCAAAAACGGTTTATCTTGTGAATCTTTAATATACTCTTCTGTACTTTCAGGTAGACCAAACCATTCAGGAAGGTCGTAAAGAACTTCTTTTGATATTATTTCTTTTTCTTTCTTGTCTATTATTTTTTTAATTATTAAATCCATATTATTTTCCTCTTAAAATTATAATTCCATTTAATTATAATACAGATAATAAGTATCATACAAGTAGTCACAAGAAATTGAAATGTTGCTATTTTGATAAAATTTGGTGTTGAATGTATTATTCTTGATTATCTATTTTTATATTTATATTTTAGTGTAGATAAGGTAAGAAATCAAAGATTTTAATAAAAAGACCTTATCAATAGTTTTTGATAAGGTCTTTTTGGAGACACTTTGGAGACAATCCAAAGTGTTTTAACTAATTTTCAATCTATATATTTTAACATATGGGCAGTTAGAACTAATAATCTTTTCCTCACTTTGTTCGTTAAGATTAAAGTTCTTGTTGCATACGCTGTACCTAAGAATTATGTCGTCGTTAAACTCCTAATAATTCAAATGTACACCGCATTATTCCTATTCAACGGTTGTAGACTCCTTTAGAATCGTTATATAATAGGCTTTTTAAGGAGTTAGTAATTCTTTGGTGGGAATGTTATTTTGAAATTGATTGGTTCCCGTTGAAATGTACTAAGCTAGAAGATGGGAAAGAAACATTAATAATTCCTACCATTTCATTAGTGATAACTTCATCAGTGCTATCCCATAGATGTGAGTAATGCTTCAATGTGATTTCAGGAGAAGAGTGTCCTAAACGTTTTGATAGAATAAGTACAGAAATATTTAATTTATTAATTAACAGTGATGCATGGCTATGTTGGAGCCCCTTCGCTTGGATAGGTTTTACGTGAGGAATATTGGAGTATCTTTTAGTAATCCTTGAAATTGTAAACTTCATCATCTTGTTCTACTCGTATTTGTGCAGAATACCCTTTTAATAGTGCTAAGGAACGAATAACTTCTCGTTGAGTTCGTCCATTTCCTTCTTGAAAGGGATGGAAATAATTAAGATTATCAAGAATTTTTGCTAAATGTTTAATGATTTCATCTTTTGAGTTGGCAGTTTGATGATAGGAATGAATGAGATGATTTATATAAGTTTCTGAAGCATTAAACGATTGTATCAACATAAAAGGATTACCACTTTTAGAAATATTCACCTTGCGATATTGTCCTGACCAAGTATAAACATCTTGAGACAAATAGTTATGAATGGCTAAAATATTACTCATGGAATAGACCTCAATGGCTTTCAAGCGCAAGTCTTTTAGTAACGAATAAGTGTTTATTTCGGTAGGCTTCTTCAATATTTGTAACATTTTGTTTGTTGATTAAGACTGTGGAATTTGGATAGGTATATTGGTGATTAGGATCAATGTACTTATAGTCTTCGTATTGATTTTTAACCAATATTTAATTCCTTTCGTCTATTGACAACATAAGTTTTTAAATCAATCACATCTTGAACAGTAGGTTCATAATTTTCAATCATTGATGATCCAATAGCATACCAGACGGTATCGAAATCTGAAAAATTATCAAAGGGAATCCCTAAAATTGTTAATTCTTCTTTATTTATATCAAGAGTCATGGCACACCTCCTTATATAACGTTACCTTTATTATACCATAAAATCGGTATTTTTACCTAAAGGGATAGTGACTAAAAAATATATTATGTTTAATGTAGATTCATGATATAATAGTATTATTATAAAAAGAAATAACAGAGGTATAGCATGGAGTCATATATTACAGAAGCTTTAGTAAAAGCAGGAATTGAGTTGGGAACTCTAACATTTAAGGGAACAACAACACTAGTGAATAGTAAAATTCGGTCATTAAAGGAAGAACGTAACGCCGATAAATTACGAAATACTTATGATGAAATTGTAAATGAGTTACTTTCGGAACGGGAACAGGCAATCAGAATTGCTCAGGCATATAAAGAAGAATATGAAAAAGTACATATTGATGATAAAGATATTGAGTATTTGCACAACACTTTAGAACAGGTTATTTCTCTTCTATCTTCATTTACTAATGTTGAAGATGGGAAAGAAGATTCAATGAAACAATTGGTTACTCTACTTAATAAGGATACTTTAAAGACTATGCAACTATTAGGATTTAATTACAAGGAGGCAATAGGAGAACCTTTAACAGAGGTTTGCTCAAATGCTATAAGAAATACATTAGGAAGTCTATCATCTAAGAAAAACGTACGTAACAAAAAATAATTGAACCAATGGTGTGAACTTTTTGGTAAAATCTAGCTCAATTTGTGTATTTTTAGGGTAAAATTCACACCATTCAACTGAAAGTTATTCAAATTAGATGAAATTGTTCTTTCTGAAAACGTGAGAAATCATTGATTTTAAGCGGATATTGAAACTTATTCAAATAAAAGTGTTTCCAACCAGGTCTTAAGAAAGCACGTAAAGTATCAAATAATAGAAGAATAAAATTTAATATAAAAAAACCCCACCAGAAAGATTCTGGTGGGGTCTTTGGAGACACTTTGGAGACAATCCAAAGTGTTTGAACTTATTTTTAATCTCTATATATAATTTCTTAAAGTCAGTTATAGCAAGGTTTCTTGACTTTTAAAAGCTACTCCCACTCAATAGTAAGGTCTCCTTTGTTAAGCCCCATTTAATAACGTTTTAAGCCTAAAATATTGTTTTTGGTGGGGTGGTTGGTGGGGTTATAATGATTTCAAGGATTGATTCCCATTAAAATTCACATAACTTTCTGTAGGTTTATTATACACTATATTTCCTGCCATTTCTAGCGTTATTTGTTCATCTGCTCCAGTCCATAGATGAGCGTAATGTTTCAATGTTATTTCTGGTGATGAATGACCTAATCTTTTTGATAAAATAAGTATTGAAATATTAAACTCATTGATTAGATAACTAGCGTGACTGTGTCGTAATCCCTTAGCTTGAATTTTCTTAATACCAGCTAATTTAGAATATCTGGTAATAATTCTTGAAATAGTAGATTTTATCATAGGTAAACCATCATAAGAAAAAATAAAGTTATCTTCATTACCTAAACCAATTTCTTTTTGAATTTTTCTCCATTTTTTAAGAATATTAAGTGTATCTGTATCTAAACTTATTGTTCTTTTTCCTGTATCAGTTTTAGTATAATTGTTTATTTTCCAATCAGTTTTAGAATTAATGATAAGCATATGATGAACACGTAACTTTTTATTCTTAAAATCTACATCATTCCATTTTAATGCACAACCTTCATTTACTCTAATTCCTGTCATAAAGTATACCCAAAGCATAATGAAATTCAGATGTTCATATACATTATCTATGTATATTTTTGATATTATAGCTTCAAATTCCCCTTTAGTCCAATAAGGAACTATTGATTTACCTTTAGGTATAGCTTTTACTCTTTTAGATATATTTTGTTCAACATATCCCATCTCAACAGCAAAATCTAAAGATTTTCTAAAAGTTCCAAAAATCAAACTAGCATAACCTTGTGAATATCCTGCTCCTCCATTCTCTTTATCAGTTAAAAGCCAAATTCTATAATTTTGAACTTGTTCTAATGAAATAGAACGTAATAGAGTATTAGAGAATCTATCTCTTATATCCTCTAAAATTATCTTTCTTATTGAAAATGTACTCTTTTCTACAGTTGTTTGATAATGAGGTATGTAGATATTATTCATAAATTGCTCGTAGGTCATTCTATAATTAGAATAACCTTGAGTTACATGATATTCATTTTTAATTCTGGTGAGTTCTTTGTATGCTTCGAATGCAGAAGAAAATTGTTTACCATTTTTATCTTTTCTACCTTTTTTTCTAATTCTTTTACCCGTTATTTTATCTATTCCAAGTTCTGTTTGATAAAAGAAATTTCCTTTATCGTCGACATAAACACCAGTATATTTTGTTTTTTTTTGAACCATAATTATTTTTCCTCCAAGTTATTAAAACTTTGAAGTGAAAAACCTAATATAGTTTCAACAGCAGTTATAGGAACTCGTCCTAATCGCTTATTATTATAAAAGCTATACCCTTTTTGTACCATATTTTGCTTAGCTTGTCTAATAATCGAAATCGCAGTATGTTCTTTATACCCCATTTTAATTAAATCATCTTTATTTATTGTATTATTTGTCATTTACATTCTCCTTGCTATTTGTTTTCAAAAATGAGATAATAGCAGTAAATAGTATAATTGCTATTTATCATTACAGATTATCCTTTTTTACTTTGGTCGGTAGGAGGATAATCTTCTTTATTCCATTTCATATTTCTAGTTACTTTATCAACAATTAGTTTTGCTACTTTTATCTTATCTCTCTTTTTAGGAGTAGATATGATATATCGATATATTTTCTTTTTAGGAATATGAAATGTAATTGCCAATCTATCTTTATCGTTTAGTTCTTTTTTATATACATTTGAGATAAAATAATTTTCATCAATATCTATAATTAAATCCAATCTTCTATAAAATTGATCAAAATCTTCAAAACTAGTTTCTTTAACACTTCTAAAAAAATCTTTAGGAGAGTGTACACTAGTTATTATTATTAATTTTGCTATAGCTTGTTTGTTATGATATCTTGCAGAAATAGGTGAAATAGAATAAGGGTCTAATAACTTAAGCCAGTCTGAAACGCTAAAACTATTTCCTCGTATGTCATCTAATAACAATATTTCTTGTGAAGTATATTCATCAAAAGCATTTGTTGAAGCTGTGATACAGTATTCCCACGGTTTACTTGTGTAGAATATAGATAACTTTGTAATGGTTTCTATTATAGATTTTGCAAATCTAGTCTTTCCTATACCGCTTTGTCCCTGAATAAATATTATAGTTTTTTTAAATTCTTTATTTCCTAAGGATAATATAGTATTTAATGCTTTTTTTTCGTAATAAGTATCTAGGGATTCATTTATTCTTCGTTTATGTTGCCCATAAATTATATAATATTCATCGGTAAGTAAAATATTATTTTTTGTAATATTTCCTACTAATATTTCTGAAATTAACCAATCAATGCTGAGAGTCGTTTCTTTTGCAATTTTTGTAGCTTTACCTTTTAACCAAATATCAATTCTTCTACTATATACACTTTTATAATCTTCACCTAATAAAGTAAATACTTCTTCTGAGGAATATTGATATTTGTTTTCATCTTTAGAATGTACTAGATAGGCTAATGAATTATCATAACCATATCTTCCGGATTTTAGTTTTTCTAAATATTGAGGGTCTACTCCAATGGCTATAGCTAGTTTATTTAGAGGAGCTCCTTTTTTAAATTTCATTAATACATGAATATGTAATTCCTTATCTTCCACTATATTTTTCATTTCTTTTTGACTCCAAACAATACGTTTATCCTTATCATGAATAATTGCGTAACATTCTACTACTTCAATATCATTATCCGCTAGACGTTTTACTATAACTTCTAGCAAAGGTTTACAGTTCCCATTTTTAGCTTCTAGTATAGGAGTAGTATCTTCCCAAGTATGCCAAAATTTTGGTTCCAATTGTTGTACTAACATTATAGCTGTTAAATTTGCTTCTTTTTTAACCATGAATATTTAATTTCCTTTCTAAATTATATTTTAATTATTCTTTTAATTATTCCGTTAATAAAAAAGAATTTTATGTTTTTAAAAAATCTTTTTAACCTTGATATTATTTGATTTCTTTCTCCTCGACACATTGACAAGCCCTGTGTCGAGGAGGCGTAGGAAATAATTAAAAGTTAGATATGAATTATTTTAGTGACTCAAACCAAGGTGTTTCATAGAAATGTGGAGTACGCTCCCATTTTTTCCCAGAACCATTTATTTTTGCTACCCCTTGTCCTTTACCATAGTTTCTTTTAGGTAAATCACTAAAACCACTCATTAAATATTGTCGTTCAGTAGGGGAATCAGCAGCTCCTCCAAGCATTATTACAGCATCAGAACAATTTACTCTAGCAAATGATGGTAAAAAGCCTTCTTTAGTTGCAAATTGCGATATGGCAATAATATGAATTCCTGCACTAGCTCCAGTTGCAGATAATCTATTAATTGCTGTAGTCCACCTTGATGTTATTTTTAGACTTTTATCAGTTTTATCTAATGATTCTAAAGCCGCATTCAAATTACCTAATTCGTCGAAAAAGATAGCTATATCAGGCATGTTTTCCATTTCAAGATATTTATCTTTACCAATCAAATTAATTTCTTCTAATCTATTATCCATAACTTCACACCAGTATTCAGCCCGTTCAACTATTTGGGCAGGTTCACTTTTACCGTTAAATTCTTTAACATACCTATCATTCTTGGCTGAGTTATACTCTACAATCCAATGTTGTAAAAGCATTAATCTAGCCATATACTCGCCAGCTAATATAGACTTACCAGCTCTGGTTCTTGCGATAATACTTAGGTGAGCGGTAGTATCAGCTTTCCATATTAAATCTTTAGCGAGTCTAATGTGATGGTTATTCTCTGAAATGTATTCATTAAAGGAACTTATATTGCTTAGTATAAGTCTCTGTGATGTTTGGGTATCTTCAAAATAAAAAAGAATAAAACTATCGTCAGCAGTTAGCTCTGAACGAATGACAGCATATTTTTGATATTTTCCCGTGAAAATGCCAGATATACGTTGTTCAAACCCGTTTTTATTAGCTCGTTCCCAATTAGAAATATTTTCAATAGCTATATAACCTTCATTGAGTAAGTCATCAATATAAACATATATTTCAGGCATTTCGTGACCGTATCTTGTCAAGTTGCTAAGATTAAGTACATCAGATATAACTTTATCATTAAAAAGTTTTTTTATTCTATTAGCGATTTTATTAGCTTTTTTATCCATGAGCTCTATATCTAAAGTAGAGGTGTGCTCACGATTTTTTAAAGATATAATAAAAAATAACAATAGTATAGATATGCTTATATATGATATATACATCACATTATAGATTATAAAAAATTTGATTTTAAAGCAGAGTATAGAGAGAACTATAGAGATAAAAAGGTTAACTACCAAAGCCATCAGGATAATCTGATGACTTTGAAGTTTACTTCTTGAAGTTCTAACTATACGTCTGTATTTACGCATTACGTTGAGCAACTGTTACTGAATCAGCAGAGAACCAGCCGGTACCATTACTTGTTGCCCCTCCACGCACATTGGTAAACACTAAAACTGTACCAAATTTCACTTCTAAAAGCAGAGGTACTTTTATTTCATATTCTAAGTTGTTTTTTGTATCAACAATGGAATATTTAAATCCACCGTCTACTTCATCGACGACACCAATAGAAACAACTGCTAATTGTTTTATTGTATCTGTTATGTATTCTTTACCAGTATTTTTACTAGTAAGTGTAATTTTTTCAGTTGGTTGTTTAAGAACCTCTGATAAGTTTTTAATCCATTGTGGTTTTGCCATTATATTTTTCCTCCTCTAATGACGTAAAATATTTTTTGTATCAAGTTAGGTTTATCTTTGGTAGTCGTTTGTGCTGGCATATTCGAGTGTTGTATTGAAATATCATTGAATACAATTCCTAGTTTATTTTTTAATGTTATTAACTGTGAGTGATATTCTGATAGTTCATTGCTACTTAGATATTGAATATTGTTTAAATCGATAAGTCTTATAAATGAAAACTCATCTGAGGAATACCAAAGTTCATATAATTCATTTGGAATATTTTCAAAATGAATATCTTTTGATATTTTTTGATATGCTGTGTTTCCAAAATTTGATAGAATATCAACTTGGATTCTTTTTGTATTTTCTAACATTGTATCACCATAACTGCTATTAAGCAGTCCTTTCATTAAATTAATTTCTATGTTGGTGGTTTTTATTATTATTTTATTTTATTCCGTTAAATTTATAACGTTCTTATCTTCCACCTGTAAATAGTATACCATAAAATTAATTGACATTTTCAGGAAAATATAGTAAAATTTAAACTGAAATTATCCGTTTTTTTGAGGTGGAAATATGAACCATATACTAAATTATTTTTGTAAATTGTCTCAGGATAGGCTTAAAGAAAGAATTAAATTAATAAACAATGAAAGAAAGATTTTAAAAGAGAAACCTAGATATAGGAATTTAAAGAACAAGATTACGTGTACGGAACTCTATAAAAATAAACCAAAGATTATAAAGAATATTTTAAATGAAGACTATACTCAGCTGAAGAATTTGTTAACTTATACTATAGCCGAATCAATAAAAGAAAATATGAAATTAAAACCAGAGCTTATAACAAAAAGTTCCGACAATAATGAGAGTATGCAGTTAAAAATAAATAATAGGGAGTTTTTATCAGTTTTTGAGATTTTTTGGGGGAATAGGGAGGATATAATAAATTCCGATTCAGAAATTTATTATAATTTAATATTGAACTTCTGCCTAGATTTTTTGGGAGATAATAGGACTCGATATATAATGAATAAAAATTTGATTAATTATATCCCATATGCAAGATATGTTTCTTACGAAGACACTATCAAGCGTAGTAATGATAATAGTCTAATGTCTCTTCTTATTGGAGATAGCTTTAGAAATGATAATATAGATGTACTAGGAGAAGCAATATACAATTTTAGTAAGTCTAATAAGGCGAGAGAAGTTGCAAATTTATTTGTAGAGTGTATTAATTCTAAAGTTGCATATGATTCTAAAGATAGTTACGGGGAGTATGATAAAAAAAATAAAGATGTTCATTTTAAGAACTTTCAGATTGCATTTGAACAGAATCTGGATAAATTTTTAGAAATTATTTCAATGGATGAAAATAATTTGGGAGAGAGAGTATATAATATAATAAAAGAAGATTGTAAATTGATTTATGAAATTACTCATGCGGAGATGTCAGGAGTTATGGAAGATAGGTACTTAACTGTAACGGAAAAACCCTTTTATGATGTTTATAGAAAATTATCTGCATCAAATTCTAACTATATCAATGATTTAATAGATTTTCAAAAAAAACTTGAAGGAGATATTGAAAATGAATATTTCGATAAAAATCCTTTCGGTAATTATAAGTCCCAATATTATTGTGAAGAAAGATTTTTAAAACTTTGTTCACAAAAAGTAGCAGAGCTAGAATCTGAAATTGAGGAAAAACAGTTTCGAGAACTAGAAGAATTGCAAAAATTAGAACAATTACAGTCAGGTATTTGATATCAATTATAGCATAACTTTGAAATTTATCTAAAATTATTTCATTAAATCTTGACATTATCTGTTATTTTCAATACAATTAAGTTTGAAATATGATTAATAATATTTCATATTTTTAATAGTTGAGGTGATATATTAAATGTTGACTAGATTTCTTATTAAGCAGTCTCAAAAACCTAGTGGTCTTGTTGGTAGAGTCATCACAAAAATATGGTCATTCTATTTTAAAAAACTTAGTCTATGGGCGATTAAACAGACTACTATTTCGGGTAATTATAGAATTTTAGAAATTGGTTACGGTGGCGGGAGTACGATCAAGAACCTTCTTGCTTTAAATAAACATCTTGAGGTTCATGGTATTGATATTTCTAAGGAATCATATAGAACTGCCCAACGAGTTCATTCAGATTCCATAAGAAAAGGTAGTGTCCAACTTAAGATTGGAAATGTGGAGAATATACCTTATCAAAATAACTATTTTGATAGAGTATTTGCTATTCAGACCCATATTTTTTGGAAGGATATTAAAAAGAGTTTTCAAGAAGTTTATAGAGTCATGTCCAGCAATTCTACTTTGATAATTGCTTCTGAAAAGGAAAAAATAAATTATCATATGACAGATTATCGTACAAGTCATGAATTTATTCAGTTATTAACAAGTATTGGCTTTTCAAAAATTGAGGAAAAACAGAATCGCAATTGGATTTTGTATGCAGTCTATAAGTAAACAGTAAAATATAGTGAAGATAAATAGTAAAATATAGTGCAACAAAAAAACTCATAGCGTTTCCTTGGTGTAAACTGTAAGTAACCACACAAACAGAACCCGAGGAAAAACTATGAGCTACTCCCATCTTACCATAACCGACCGAATAAAGATAGAAACTTACTTGGATTTAGGCTTTGAACAAGGCTTTATATGATATCAATCACCGACCACGAAAATGTTTAGCTTACAGAACTGCTTGTGAAGCCCTAGAGGATGGGTTCAAGTAAATGTTGCACTTATTCTTGCAATTCATCATATAATAAAAAAATCAATTTTTTAGATGTATTTTATATTATATTTATTAAAGAATGATAGTATTTAAAATTTTAAATAAAAGATAATTAAACTACAAATAAATAAAATGTTATACTTTAAGACTTTAATTATTAAAAATAGATTTTTAAATAAAAATTGCAATTTATACTTAAACCCCACCGAAATATTTTGGTGGGGTTTTTGGTGGGGAACCTAATTGAATGATAGGTTTTTATAGCTTTTTTAATAATCTTAAATGCTGTTAAACTAGGTTTCTCACTTCAAATTATGTTTGTAACCTATTCCCACTCGATCGTTGCTGGTGGTTTGCTTGTAATGTCATACACTACGCGGTTAACGTGAGCTACTTCGTTTACGATACGTGCAGAGATTTCTTCTAACACTTCAAATGGAAGGTGAGCCCAGCTTGCAGTCATACCGTCGATACTTGTTACAGCACGAACAGCTACAGTGTAGTCGTATGTTCTAACATCTCCCATAACTCCAACTGAGCGAATATCTGGAAGACATGTGAAGTATTGCCATACTTCTCCTTCTAATCCACGTTTAGCGATAACATCACGTAAGATGAAGTCACTATCACGTACGATTTGTAATTTTTCTTCTGTTACTTCTCCAAGAACACGGATACCTAATCCTGGTCCTGGGAATGGTTGACGCCAAACAATCTCACGAGGTAATCCAAGTGCTTCTCCTAATGCACGTACTTCATCTTTGAATAAAGTGTTAAGTGGTTCGATTAGAGAGAAACGCATGTCTTCCGGTAATCCACCTACATTGTGGTGAGATTTGATTGTTTGAGCATTTTTAGTTCCAGATTCGATAACGTCGGTATAAAGTGTACCTTGAGCTAAGAATGGTACGTCGTGTAATTTAGCACATTCTTCATCGAATACATATACGAATTCATTTCCGATAATTTTACGTTTTTGTTCAGGATCGCTAACTCCTTTAAGTTTACCAAGAAATCTATCTTTTGCATCGATTTTGATAAGATTCATATTGAATCCACCTTCGATTTCTTTACTAAATGTATTCATAACACCTTCAGCTTCACCTTTACGAAGTAAACCGTGATCGATAAACATACAGATTAGTTGATCTCCGATAGCTTTATCTAATAGGGCTGCAACAACTGATGAGTCTACACCACCAGATAATGCACATAGAACTTTTTGATCTCCAACTTCTGCACGAATTTCTTCAATTTTTTCATCGATAAAGTTTTGGATAGTCCAGTTATCAGTACATTTACATACGTTTCTTATAAAGTTTTTAAGTAAGTCGTATCCAAATTCTGAGTGACGAACTTCTGGGTGGAATTGGAAGCAGTAGAAGTCTTTTTCTACGTTTTCTGCAGCAGCGATAGGACAGTTATCACTAGTAGCTACTACTTTGAATCCTTCAGCAAGTTCAACAACTTTGTCAGAGTGACTCATTAATACTTGTTGAGAAGCAGGAGTACCTTCAAATAATCTAGCTCCTGGAGTTACATCAATATTATGAGCACCGTATTCTCTACTTGTCGCAGATTCAACTTTCCCTCCTAATTTGTGTTGCATAAGTTGCATTCCGTAACAGATACCTAATACTGGAATACCTAAGTTAAAGATTTCATCATCGATAGTAAGTGAATTTTCTTCATAAACAGAGTTTGGCCCCCCTGAAAGAATAATTCCTTTTGGATTCATTTTTTTAATCTCATCAATAGAAATCTCGTTATCATGTAGTTCAGAGTAAACACCAAGCTCACGCACACGACGTGTAATAAGTTGGTTGTACTGACTACCAAAATCAAGAACTAGTATAAATTCGTGTTTCACAGTTAACCTCCTAAAATTTACTTATAAATATACTCTATTATATCAAGGAATACCCTATAAGTAAAACTATATTTCCCATGTGATAGGATATTTTCTTAATAGTTTATTATTTTCTTGAAAAATTACAAATAAAAATGTATAAGTTATAAAGAAAAGTATATTTTATTTAATTAATCGAAATAGATGATATAATAAAGTAGTAATTAGCAAAGGAGGCATAGTAATGAGTAGAGCTTATATAGGTACATATACAAAAAAAGATAGCCAAGGAATTTATAAAGTAGAATTATCAGAAGAAGGGAAAGTTAGTAGTGTTGAGGCTGTTGCTAAAGTAGATAATCCAACATATCTAGCATTTTCAAATGATAATAAATCGTTATATAGTATTGCGAAAATAGAAGACAAAGGTGCAGTGTCAAGTTTCAAAGTAAAAGAAGATGGTAGCTTAGAACAATTAACATCAGTTAAAAAGGAAGGTAATCCGCCATGTTATGTTGAAGTAAGCAAAGATGACAAATATCTTTTATCAGCAAATTATCATACTGGCACTGTAGATAGTTATTCTATATTGCCAAATGGTGAGTTAGGTGAGTTGCTATCTACAGATACTCATGAGGGTAGTGGTGTTCATGCCAGACAAGAAAAACCACATGTTCATTTTTCAGGGTTTACACCAGATGGGGAATATGTGTTTACTTGTGATTTAGGCACGGATGATATTACAACTTATAAACTTAATGGTGGTGTACTAACAAAAGTCGAAAACTTTAAAGCAAAAGCAGGTAGTGGTGTTCGTCATATAGTGTTTACTAGCGACAGTAAAAAAGCTTTTGTAATGACTGAATTAACTAGTGAAGTGATTTCTTTTGATTATGATGGTAAAGGTAAATTATCTAAACCAAAATATTATCCAACACTACCAAGTGATTTTAATGGTGAAAATAAAGGTAGTGCGATAAAAATTTCTAATGATAATAAATTTATTTATGTGTCTAATAGAGGTCAAGATGCTATAGTTGTTTTTGAAGATAAAGGTGATTACTTGGAACAAATTCAAACTATAAGTACATTTGGAAAAGATCCACGCGACTTTAACCTAAATAAAGATAATACTTTAGCAATAGCTACGAATGAAACTAGTGGGACTATTACTGTTTATAAAGTAGATAAAGCTACTGGGAAACTAGAATGTGTTGAAAAAGATGTTGTGGTTCCTGAAGCGGTTTGTGTACAGTTTATCTAGAAACTAGCGATTTATGAAATTTTCAGAAAATACAAAAGAATATTTTCAAAAAAGTTTTGACAGAGCAAAAAGTTTGGAGTAAAATATAGTTATATTACTGATAAGGGTAAAGAAAGAGGTATTTTATGTCTAAGAAAAAAGAAATAAAAACAAATGCTATGAGATTTTTAGATGATCATAATGTCGAGTACAATCACTTTGAGTTTGATGCTAGCAGTGATGCGGCGAAAACAGGAGTAGGTGTAGCGGACATTATAGGTAAGGATCATAATCAAGTGTTTAAAACAATTATGACTACTGATGGTAAAGGTACTTATGTAGTTGGTGTTTTAATGAGTGAAGATAGTATTAATTTCAAGAAATTAGCAAAAGCTGCAGGTGTAAAATCACTATCTATGTTACCGTTAAAAGATTTAACAAAAATAACTGGTTATGTTAAAGGTGGATGTTCTCCATTTGCAATGAAAAAATTATTCCCTACTTTTGTAGATGAAAAATGTAAAGATGTAGAAACTATTGTTGTATCAGCTGGAAAAGTTGGACATCAAGTAGAAGTGAAACCAGAAGTATTAGAAGAACTAATTAGTGCACAAATAGTAGATATTACAGCATAATAAATATGAATATAAATGAAAGAATCTAGAGAAATCTAGGTTCTTTTTATTATGAAAATATAAAATTATTAAAGTAATATAAACTGTTACAGGATTTCTAAAAAGTAAATTAATAAATATATTTAATTGTAAAAAAATGAAAAAAGATTGTAACATAAATGAAACACTTTAGATATTCTAATGAAACTTTCTTTTGTTATAATGAAAAAAGTGAAGGAGGCGTAATATGTTATTTGATACACATGCGCATTTAAATGATGATGCTTATTTAGAGGATTTAGAGGATACTATAGTTCGAGCAAAAGAGGCTGGAGTAAAATTAATAAATATAGTAGGCTTTGATGATAAAAGTATAGAAAGAGCATTAGAAATCACATCTAAATATGATTTTTTATATTTAACAATTGGCTGGCATCCAGTAGAGGCGATTGATTTTACAGATGAAAAATATGAAATGATAAAACGAATTGCACTTACTAATGATAAGGTGATAGCAATCGGAGAAATCGGATTAGATTATCACTGGGATAAAAGTCCAAAAGAAGTACAAAAAGAAGTATTTAGAAAACAAATTGCACTAGCTAAAGAAGTAGGAAAACCAATTGTAATCCATACAAGAGATGCAATGGAAGATACTATTAATATATTAAAAGAAGAAAAAGCTAGTGAGATTGGTGGAATAATGCATAGTTTTTCTGGTTCCGTAGAGAGTATGAACATCATGCTTAAAGAGAACTTTTATATTTCATTAGGAGGTCCCGTAACATTTAAAAATGCTAAGACACCTAAAGAAGTTGCGAAAGCTTGTCCGCTTGATAGGCTTTTAATAGAAACAGATTGTCCATATTTAACACCAACACCATATAGAGGGAAGCGTAATGAACCAGCATATGTGCACTATGTAGCACAAGAAATAGCAGACTTAAAAGAAATGAGTTATGAACAGCTAACAGAGCAAACATTTAATAATGCTTGTGAATTGTTCAAATTAAAACAAAAGGAGATTGATTAATTTATATGAAATTAGGAAAAGTAATAGCAGCAGCAGCAACGTCAGGAATTTTATTATCAGGAGCATTTATGGTAGCAGAAGAGTATACTGGACACTCGGCATTTGCGGTAACTGTTGATGATAATACTAAAGTAGAATTTAAATCTAAAAAAGGAACTGTAAGAGAAGTACTTGCAGCTAACAATATCAGCTATAATGCAGATGATCGTATTGAACCAGGATTAGATACAAAAGTAAAAGGTGGAGAAACTATCCACATTTACAAAGCTCGTGAAATTACAATTCAAGATGGGGATAATAAAACAGTAAGAAAGACAACTTATAGAAAAGTTGAAGATATTCTTAAAGAGCTAAATATAACTGTTGGAGCAGACGATAAAGTAACTCCTGATTTAAATAGTAATGTAGCAGAAGTAGATACTATTAAAATTTCTCGTGTAGGAAAAACAACTGAGACAGTAAAAGAAACAATTAAATATGAAACTAAAGAAGAAAAAGACGATACTAAATATACTGATGAGACAGTTACTAAAGTTGAGGGTAAAGATGGAGAAAAAGAAGTTACTTATAGTGTAGTACGTGAAAATGGTAAAGAAGTATCTAAAGAAGTTGTATCAGAAAAAGTTATTACAGAAGCGACAGCAAAAGTAGTAGTAGTTGGGACGAAACAACGTCCAGGAGGATCACAACAAGCTACATCGACAACATCAGCATCTGCACCATCAACATCAGGTGGATCAATAGTATTAGCAAATGGTAATACTGCAGGTTCAACTGGAGCAGCAGCAGCACAAGAGATGGCACGACGTACAGGTGTGTCAGCATCTACTTGGGAAGCTATTATTGCTCGTGAATCAAATGGTCAAGTAAATGCAAGAAATGCGTCTGGAGCTAGTGGTTTATTCCAAACAATGCCAGGATGGGGATCAACAGCAACAGTTCAAGACCAAATTAACTCAGCTGTAAGAGCATATAATGCACAAGGCTTAGCAGCGTGGGGTGTTAGATAAGAAAAAAGAAAAAGGCTTAGGAATTATTCTTAAGCCTTTTTAAGTTGCTTTGGAGTATCGGCTAGTGGATTACACTCCTGTTCTCAGGTTATCGATATTAATATATATGAAGGATAAAGAAATAGCCCATGAATATAATTCAGGACTATTTCTATGATTATTTATTTTTAAAAATTTCTTTTTTTGACTACAAAGAAAGGAGAACCAAAGTTACAATACTCCAAAATATAATCTTCAAGATTATTTATATTTTTAGGGTTATTATTGTCCTTTGTAAGGATAAAACCACTTAAACGAAGTTTATCATGAGAAATATCTCCAACAATGTAAGGTTTATCTTTAAGTACATCAACTAATTTTTCTTCAAAAGATTCTCTTTGGAAAGCATCTTTGAAATTGTATATTAGTTCATAAATAAGTCCATCCACTTCAAATACTAAATTGTTATGTTCCATAGTTAATCCTTTCTAACTACTTGCTTCATGATGTAAAGTGCCATGAAAACAAGTGAATATACAGCTAAAATTCCTGTAGCAAAATATTTAGTACGATCTATTACAATGGTAGTTTTTTCAAGATTATTTTTCTTATCAAAATCACTGTCATTTATAAAGTTGCTTTTAACTTTTGCAAATTTTCCAGTTGAATCATTAGATTTAAAGTTGGCGAATACCGTACCATCATTAGCTGAGATTGTTTCGTACTTTTGAAAAAGCAGAATTTTGCTATTCATAAGAAGGTAGGTAACATCTTTAATAGAGTGTTTTTCATAAAATAAATCATATATATCTTGATCAAAACTAATATTTTCATTGTTTATTGTGTATGTTCCGGCTTTTAAAGCAAGTTTGTAACTATAATTTGTGAATAAATAATTGTAAGTTTTTTGAAGCTTGTCAAAGAACACTGTTTTATCATCATTTTGATTTAATATTGTTATCAGTAACTTTGTATTACCGCTATATGCATAAGTAACACTATTTTTTTCAGAATAATCTAGTCCAAGAACTCTAAATTTTTCTGATTCACTGAAGGTAATACTGTTGGTTGCCTTCTCGCCAGAAGAAAGTGTGAATTCAGGATTTTTTGTTATTTCTGTCAATTCGGGGTAGTTTTTCAAGATTAGATTTGTTAAAAACGAAATGTTTTTTGCAGTACTTTTGTTTAAATCACTATTATCAAGTGTTTCTAATGTAGTGTTATTAAGAGACATAGCACTTAATATTTTGTTAGCTTTTTCTACAGTAACTTCGTATCTTTTGAAAATTGCTTCAAGTAGTGCGCTAGAGTTTTCATTTTCTAGCAAAAATATTGAATCTTTAACAGTTAGCTCACTATTTAATTTATATTTTGTTAGAATATCATCGCTTTTAGCAATGGTTATTTTCTCATCTAAGCTAGTTTTACCATTTCTTAAATCCTCTGTTAATAAATATAGGGCTAGATAGTTTGGCAATTTATTTACTGATACTTTTTTATTTTCACCACGTTTAGAAATAATTTTTCCAGTATTATATTCCGATACAACAATTTGAGTGTTGATATCAGTAAATTCTGTAATAGCATTATTATCTAAAAATGTATCATTAGCTTTAACTATATTAGGGATTAGAAATACTAATAGCATAACTAAAACACTAATTTTTTTAAATCTCATTATAAAAAATCCTTTGCATTAAAGTTACTTAGAAGATAATAAAAATCTTCTAAATACATACAATATAGTATATTACAAAATTGTAAAAAATTCCATTAAGAAGGAACGGAAAGCAATAATTTATTTTAAATTATAATTATATATAGAATAAAAATAATAAGAAAAGAAATAGTGGATATTGATAAAAAATAATTTATTTTTTCTAGGAAGAAGTTAGCTTTGAGATTCTTGCTTTAAATAGTAAATGTGGATATAATTAACTATGGTAAATAAATAGAAGTAAATGAATTTTAGTATATAGGAGGAATACAGTCTGTATGTCTTGTCATCAGACAGAATATAGTTAAAGTGCTCGATAGAATGATAAGAGATGATATGACAAAATATATACAGGCTGTTAGAATAAACTATGAAATATGATGTTATAGTAATAGGTCTTGGTAGTGCTGGGCTTATGATTGCGGATAGATTAAATGATAGTGGATTAAAAGTATTAGTTCTTGAACAAAATCGAAGAGCAGGTGTAAAGCTACTCTTAACAGGGAATGGCCGCTGTAATGTCATGAGCAGTGATAATGCAGAAGACTTTGTCGCCGCTGTTCATAATGGTAGATTTTTACGTAGTGCATATCATAAATATAATGTTAAAAAATTCTTTGATAAGCACAATCTAAAACTTAAACAAGAAAATAGAAGACTGTATCCAGCAAGTGAAAAAGCCCGAGATGTCGTAAATACCTTCAAAATAGATCATGCAAAAATTAAATATAAAGAGAAGGTAGAAGACTTAATATTTCAAGAGGATAAATTAGTAGGAGTCAAAACAAACGTTGATACATATTTAGGAAAAAATATTGTAGTTTGTGCAGGAGGAAAAACTTATCCGCAAAGTGGAAGTGATGGCTCATTACATAGAATATTGAAAAAACATGGGGTTAAATTAACGAAAATATATCCTAGTGAAGTTGCATTAATTTTTGATGATTTCAAAGAATTATCGGGTGTTGCTCTACAAAATGTTAGAATGTTCCACAAGAAAAACGAAAGAACAGGTGATTTGTTATTTACCCATAAGGGGCTTAGTGGGCCATTATCTATTTCTATGGGAGAATTTGTTGCGAGATTTTTGGAAGATAAATTTTACTTAGATTTTTATCCAGAACTTAACGAGGAACAACTTTTTGAGAAATTATGGCAAGATAATAAATATTTACATGGGAAATTACCGAAAAGTTTTTATAATTTCATGTTAGATAAATATTTCCCTGAAAATGTTAGTAAAAAAGAACTAAGAAAATTTGTAGCTAAGATTAAACACTATGAACTAGTAGGTGTTAAAACAATGCCGTTAGAATATGCTTTTACAACTGCTGGAGGAGTTGATTTAAAAGGTGTTAGTCCAAAAACATGTTGCCATAAAAAAATAGATAACTTGTATTTCGCTGGAGAGATTCTTGATTTACATGGTGAAATAGGTGGATACAATCTAATGGTAGCTTGGTTTACAGGGATGATTGTTGCTGATGCAATTAAAGAAAAATTTGGAATAGAGTAGTATTTTTCAAATTGTAAACATATAGAAAACATAAAAATAATTACATATAAAAATAAATAACAGGGCTAACATTTTGATAAAAATAGTAATATAATACAAACGTCCTATCTGTAGCTAGGTTGCAACTTATGTTAATAGCTAGTATAATTTTATATAGATTAAAATTACAGAAAGGATGTAAATATATGAAAAAGATATTCAAATTATTGGCTGCGGTTCTAGCAGTATCTTTAGTTTTATTAGGTTGTGGTCAAAAACAATCAACAGAAACTAAACAAGAAGAGCAAAAATTGGACTTTGGTGGTAGAACAATGAATGTTGTTGCTACTTCTGAAAAATACAAAAAATTATTTGATAAATTTGCTCAAGAAACAAACTGTAAAGTAGAGTTTTTATCTATGTCTAGTGGAGAAGTTATCTCAAGAACAAAAGCTGAAGGTAAGCCTATGGCAGACCTTTGGTTTGGAGGGGGAGTAGATGCTTTTATCGCTGCTAAAAATGATGGTTTATTAGAGCAATATGAAGCAAAAGGTTCTGATAAAATTAAAGAAGGGTTTAAAGATAAAGATAACTACTGGATATCTAAAGGAATCACAGTTGTTGGTTTCTTAGTAAATGATAGTGTAGCTAAAGAAAAAGGGTATGATATTCCTAAAAAATGGGAAGATTTAACTGATCCAAAATATAAAGGTCAAATTATTATGAGTAATCCTGCTATTTCTGGAACAAACTATGGAGCTGTAAAAGGTATCCTAGATCAAAAAGGTACAGAAAAAGGTTGGGAATATTGGACTGCTTTCAATAAAAATGTTGACTTCTATAGTAAACGAGGAAAAGATCCACAAGAAAAAACTGTTGCAGGAGAATTTGGAATTGGAATTATTCCTGTAGATAAATCTGCATTTGATGCAGCTAAGAAAAATAACTTAACAGTTGTTTATCCAGAAGATGGAATTCCTTGGATTCCAGAAGGTGTAGCAATCTTTAAAAACTCACAAGCTACTGATATTGCTAAAGCATTTGAAGATTATATCTTAAAACCAGAAAATCAACAATTAATCGCTGAATTGGATGGTAAAGATGGAGCTCAAATGGTAATCGATGGAGCTAAAGGAGCAGATTTAGGACTACCAAAAGATAGACTTATGAAAGAAGATTTATCTACTTTTGGTAGTGAACGTGACTCGATTCTTAAAAAATGGAAAGAGTTAGTAGGGGATAAATAGTAAAATATCAGAGATAGTAATGAAGAAGATGTATTTTCTGATTTACTATCTCTTTATTTAAAAATATAGGATAAGGCAAAGGAGACAATATGCGATTAAGAAAAATAAATTTATTTGATTCAATAGTGATACTAACAATAATTATCTCTTTTGTTCTTTTTGTTTTATATCCATTTATTGCAGTATTCAATTATGGAATTAAAGGAGATTTAATCCAAAGTTTTTTATCAAATAAACAATACTATAATAAATTATTTATTAATTCTCTAAAAGTAGCTTTAGGAACTACAGTTTTAACAACAATTTTTTCAATCTTTATTTCAATATTTTATTTTATAAGTAGTGGTAGAATTAAAAAAATACTTGTCTTTATATTTATGATAGCAATAATTTCACCGCCATTTGTAACATCTTTATCATATATAAACTTATTTGGTAGAAGAGGGTTAATTACTTATAATTTATTGAAATTAAGTTATGATCCTTACGGATATTGGGGAATTATTAGTATGCAAAGTGTTACTCATATTGCTATAAATGCTTTATTGTTAATTGGATTTATTAGTAGTATTGATAGGAGTGTTATTAATTCTGCTAGGTCACTTGGTGCCAATACAAACAGAATAATTTTAGATATTATATTACCGTTATTAAGTCCAGCAATAAAAGTAGTAGTATTATTAACTTTTATTAGAAGTATGGCTGACTTTTCTACACCTGCTATAGTAGGAGGAAAGTATAATGTTCTTGCTACAGAAGGCTATTTGGCATTTATTGCTGAAGGAGATGTAAGTAAGGCCGTTATTATGAATCTTATTATATTATTACCATCACTAATTATATTTTTAGTATTTTCTAAGAGTTTTAGAAGTACAGCGACAGAATCAAGGGGATTAGTTTCTGTGAATCTAAATATGAGAAAGAGCGGGATAATTTATTATATTTCTGCTATCGCATCAACATTAATATTATTTGCGTTAGTAAGTCTATATGGAGCTATTATCCTTTCTGCTTTCTCTACAATGGAATATGGAAAACTAGTGCTTACGTTACAGAACTTCAGCGATGCAAGTGAATATATTTCTGGTGTATTTATACGTAGTATAATATATGCGTTAATAGCTGGAGGGTTATCATCGGTTATAGGTCATGTGTTGCAATATTATATAAACATAAGAAAAATTAAATCATTGAAGATTATTGATTTTGTAGCAACGCTACCATATATATTACCAGGAACATTCTTTGGACTAGGTTATGTATTAGCATTTAACTCTACACCTTTAAAATTAACGGGAACAGCAGCGATAGTAGTACTTAATCTGATTTTTAAACAAATGCCATTCGCTAGCAAGATAGGGTACAGTTCGGTTAGTCAAGTTTCTACTTCACAATTAAAATCGGTAAGAGACTTAGGAGGAAGCAGAATGAATGAAATTAAAGATGTAGTTTTTCCGCTTAGTAAACGCGGTCTATATGTGAGTTTCGTAAATGGATTTACTGCCACTATGACAACGATAGGCTCAATTATATTTTTAGTTTATCCAAGTCAAAAAGTTGCTACTTTAGTAATGTTTGATGTGATTGAGAGTGGGAAATATGATATAGGTTCAGTAATAGCATTTTATATAATTGTGATTTGTTTATTAGTAAATGTTGTATATTATTTAGTAATAAACAGAAAGAGGTAAAAGATGTATTTAAGAATAAAAGATGTTTCAATGAAATATGATAATAAAGAAGTTTTAAAAAATATAGATTTTGAACTGAATGAAGGTGAACTAATATGTGTTTTAGGACCTTCAGGTTGCGGGAAAACTACGCTATTAAACATAATAGGAGGGTTTATACCGGATTATGAGGGGGATATAGTCTTATCTAATAATAATATAAGTAATGTACCTCCAGAAAAAAGACCAATTTCTACTGTATTTCAATCTTATGGTTTATTTTCATATAAAAATGTGATAGAAAATGTTAGTTACGGATTAAAGTTTTTGAAATTATCAAAAAATGAAATACTAGAAAAATCTGAAGATGTATTAAAAAAAGTTGGGTTAGAAGGGTATGATAAAAAGAGAATTAGTGAATTATCTGGAGGAGAACAACAACGTGTTGCTATTGCTCGTAGTTTAGTGCTAAATCCCAAAGTATTGCTTTTAGATGAACCTTTCTCAAATCTTGATGTTCATCTTAGAGGAGTTATGCGTGATGAGGTAAAAAGAATTCAAAAACAATTTGGAATTACTATGGTAGTTGTTACACATGATCAAGAGGATGCCTTTAGATTGGCTGATAGAATAGTAGTTCTTAATAATGGTAGAATAGAGCAAATAGGAACTCCAAAGGAACTATATTTAAAACCAAAAACAGAGTTTGTTGCTAAGTTCATAGGAGATAGTAATATAATAGATCCCGAAAAAATAGTTAGATATGAGAATGTAAAGTTATTAAAAAGTGAAACTAGTGATGATATTATAATAGAAAAAATATTTTTTGGTTCAGTAATAGAATATAAAATTCAAACGCATAAATATGGCATTATTAAAGCGTTAAGATTATCTTCGGAAGCGGAATATGATATGGGAGAAAGAGTAGAAGTAAAAATAAAATAATACACTAATAGAGACAATATAAATCTCTATTAGTGTAATTTATTATTTACTTTTCCCTGGTGAAGTAGTATAATGTAAACTATATTTATTAGTAAGGAGAATGAGTTGTAGATGATAAAAAAACATTTTAAGAAAATATTATTATCAATTTTAGTATTGTTAATAGTAGCTTTTGGTTTTACAGGAAATTATTTTTATAATTTTGCCTTAAATCCAAAAGTAGATAAAAGTGCAATTGTTAATCAAGATAGCGATGGAGAAAAAGAGGATAAGACGGCTGTAGAGAACTGGTTTGAATCGACGAAAACAGAAGTGACGATGGAGTCTATTACTAAAAATAAATTAGTAGGGTATAAGTTTGTTAATCCTAATGCTAAAAAATGGATTTTTGTTGTGCATGGTTATACTAGTGATGCTAAAAAGATGGCTAAGTATATAAAAAGATTTTATGATATGGGATATAGTGTATTTGCTCCAGATTTAATTGCTCATGGTAAGAGTGAAGGTGAAACAATATCGATGGGTGGATTTGACTCAGATGACTTAGTAAATTGGGTTAAGAAAATCTCTGCTGAAAATAACAATGCAGATACAGCATTGTTCGGTATAAGTATGGGTGCTGCAACTGTTATGAATGCGATAGGAAAAGATTTACCAAGTAATGTTAAGGTATTTATAGAAGATAGTGGATATGTTAATTTAAAAGTAGAATTTACTTATCAATTGAAGAAACTATTTAAACTACCTAGTTTCCCTGTAATACCTGCAGCTAATACAATGACTAAAATAAGAGGTGGATACTTCTTTGGAGATGTTAATGCAACTGAAGGATTAAAAAATACTAAATTACCCGCTTTAGTTTTACATGGAGAAGAAGATGGGTTTGTTCCTATAGAACACGGTAGAGAAGCTTATGAATTAATTGGATCAGAAAAAGAATTCCATAGTTTCCCAGGAATGAAGCATGTTCAAGCAGAAAGAAAATATAGAAATCAATATTGGGATATCGTAAGCAAGTTTTTAGAAAAATATTTTGAAAAATAACAATGGAAAACACTAGATTGTATATACAATCTAGTGTTTTGTATTGATTATTAAAATACTAAATAATATTATTTTTCTCCAACTACAACAAATTCTTTGTTAAGTTTATTAAGTACTTCAACACCATCTTCAGTAACAAGTACTAAGTCTTCGATACGTACTCCCATACGTCCTGGTAGATATATACCTGGTTCAATAGAAAAAATCATACCTGGTTCACAAACCATTTCGTTAATGCTAGAAACGTCTCCGTATTCGTGGTCTTCTAACCCAATTTGGTGACCAGTACGGTGAGTGAAGTATTCTCCATAACCTTTTTCAGTGATGTAATCACGACAAGCAGCGTCGATATCACATAATCTAGTTCCTGGTTTTACTAAAGCAGTACCACGTTTAACAGCTTCTAGAACGATTTCAAATACTTCTCTATCTTCTGGTGTAGGTTGTTTAAAGAATACTGTACGAGTCATATCAGAACAATATTTATCTTTGATTCCACCAATGTCTACAATAACAGACTCACCTGGTTTTGGTAATCTATCACCTGGTGTACCGTGTGGATTTGCTCCATTATCTCCAAAAGCGATAATAGGTGGGAAACATGTCCCCTCGACACCGATTTCTTCATAGTAAGCTAATAATTTTTTAACTAAATCTTTTTCTGTAGTGTTTTCGTTGATATTGTCGATAACAAATTGGCATGCTTTGTCGTTTAATTCAGAAGAAATGCGCATTAATTCTCTTTCTTCTTCATCTTTTAGCATACGAGTAGTATCTACTAATACTGAAACATCCACAAATTTAGTTTTAGGTAATTTATCCATTAGTGGAAGTAAGAAACGAGCAGGTAAGATTTTATCAACACCTAATTTAGTTCCATCTGGAATGAACTCAGCAACTTTACTAATAATATCATCAGTATCTGAGTAACTTACGATTTCTAAACCTAAGTCTTCTTCTAATGGGAATAGAATATTTAAGAATAATTTGTGATTCCCGTTTTCGTCAAGTAGAATGGCGAAGAAACGTTCACCAGGGTTTTCTAAAAATCCTGTTAAATAAAAAATAGAAT
>CAUUEM010000003.1:0-40981 GCA_963544045.1 uncultured Gemella sp.
TTTATATTTAACTACATAATTATATCATGTAACCGTAAATTGATAAAGTGAAAAGCCTAAAAAAGCATAAAAATATACTAATTTGAGCATATTTTAACAAATATTCAACGCATTAGAAAATATGCAGAAATTAATCGATTTTTCTAACCATTAAGAAGGTTTTTCCCTATTTTTTCCCTACAGAAAAAAGCCCCCTATTTATTGAGGGCTTAAATTTTTATCTTGTGTTGTGTAGTAAATCCAGGATAAATTCATTTTTGTTATGCACAGCATCAAAATCATTTAATGTAATTTGGTAATCTTTTTCTTGATTATCAAAATTCACTTGAATTACTATATTTTCAAAATCTTCATCATTCAAATTTCCTAAATGAGCTTTTAACTCATCTACTGAATAAACTGTAGTGATATCATTGTTACTATCCTCTTTCCAGTATGATATAAAAGCACCTTCCTCTAATACTAATTCTTTTACTACTAACATCATTTTATCATAATTTTTCATTTCTAATCTCTCCTTGTAATTATATAATTTAAGTGCATTATCTAGTGTTATATTCCCAACTTTATTATTTTTTCTATATCTATCTATCTGTTGAACTGTTATTCCGGTTTCTTTTGCGATCTTATAGCTGGTAAGGTCTGAGTTAAGCAGTTCTTCTATTTCTTTTTTCATTTTATTTCTCCTTTGATTTATCTTACAATCATATTATACACAATATTGTGTATATCGTCAATAGATATTTTAAACTTTTTTAACGGAAATTTTTAAAAATATCCATTTTAACGGACATAAAAAAAGAAGCCTAGCTATTAAGCCAGGCTTAGGGAATAAAGTATGAAAAATATTCATCTATAAATATTTTACCACTAATTATATTTAATTACAAGTATCTCCATGTTCCATAGTCTGTACCTGAAGCTAATTCCATGCTAGCTACATATCTACGTTCTCCACTGTTAGAGATGTAAGATAACCACTCATAACCATTAGCATAACAGTATTCAGTATAGTTAAATTCCTCATTTTCATCATAGCTTGCTACAACTTCAGCATCTAATGATGGAGCTGAACGAACATTTAAATTTGGTACTTTAACAGTAAATACTCTTGGTCTATCTAGAGACTGTACATCTGTAGTAACTGGGTTACTAGCTGGGGTATCGTCTACAGGGTAATAGAACCATCCTACAATACCTTCAAAATCTCTTGATATATATCTAGCAGGCCCTCCAACATATAAGCTATCCCAGTTGCCATCAACATTTTGTTCAATAGTTTTCATTGAATAACCGTCTGAATCTTCAATTACAAGTCCTGTATGTCCATATGAATGTCCTGCTGTATAAGTTGTGTCCATCACAAATACTGCTCCAGCTTTTGGTCTACTGTTAAGATCTCCTACAACGTTATACTCAACTTTATATCCTAATGCTGCTGCACTGTTAAGCAAGTCTATTGCGTTCCCCCACAATGTTTTTCCAAAGAAATAAGAGCTTAAATAGTTCGGTAAGTCTACACATTGAGTACCATATGCTCCGTCTTGGTCAACACCTATTCCTAAATTTGCTATACGTCTTGCTTCGTTTAATATGTCTGTTGTTCTAACCATTTTAAATTCCTCCTAAATTTAAGTAAAATAAAAAGACTATCATTAGTCTTGTTTTGGTTCTTTATATGATAGTGCTTGTTCACTATCTGAAAAGCCTTGTGTTGTTGGGTCGTTGACTATTCCGGCAACGCCAAGTGCTGTTAATAATGTGAATACTGTATCGATTACGTTGTTCACATTATCACTTAAATGTTCGATGTGTAATTCATATCCGAAAATTGTCGCTAGTTGCTTTACTAACACTAACAATCCGGCTACGAATGTTAACACAAAGCGTTTATTCTTAAATCGCACTTTCCAATTTATCATAATCTCACCTCCTTTCTAGTTTTGTGGCCACGGATCACTTGTTAAATATGAGATCGAGCTTACTCTAATATCTCCAATATCTCTATCGGTTGGTACTGGATCAGTAAATTGGAAACGTAACATGTTCCCATCTCCCACTCCACCTAAATACCAAGTCCCATAAGGCGTTCCCTTATCATTGTATATCCCACCTATTAACGATGACTCAGAGCGATATCCTTGAGGAATTCCGTTTAAACCTAGAATGTAACAGTTTCTTTCTCTGTCTGATGGTTGTATTTGGTATCCTGCTCCACCTCTTCTAACGATACCAAACCAACCCCACGATAAACCTCCGAATTGATACGATACTACGTTATTGACACGTCTTACTTTGACAAATGAATTTCCTAGTTTTGATACAGAAGGAAGTACTTTCCAACCTGTGTCTCCGATTAGAACTTCCCAACCAGTGTTACCTGTTCCGCTTTTCTTTATCCATTTCAATGCACCGTTTGTTACTGCTTCGTCTACATAAGTTGTCCCTACTGGTGCTGTAACTACTCCATTCGGCAACCCACGTCCGTGAATTTCCCAATTTTTAGCTTCAAGAACTTTTAATCTCTTGTCTAGTTCGATTGTGTTTCCAACGTTAGCTGGGATATAATCGTGAATATTTCGTGTTGTTATAAATTTGATATTATCTCCTTCGGAAAATTCAAAGTCCGGTTCATAAGCTTCGGGTAATGAACTTCCTACTGTGTATAGCAACGTTTCAAATTTAGCTGTTCTTTGACCACCTGTAACAACTAAATGGTTGTTATAATTATCTGAATATAATCGTCCATAATTTTCCGGTCGAATGCTTTCAGCTGTGTTACTCAGATATTCTTCAATTCTTGTCGAACCTGTTGTTTTAAACGGTACTTCAAATTTAGTAATATTTGTTGTATTTTTTAATTCAAGGCCACCAATTCTAATTGATTCTTTGTTTAACTCCTGTTTTGTCGCAAACTCACTAGTATCTACATTCCCTGCGGGTCTACCTTCAAGAGCCGTCAGCCTACTCTTAATATCAGTATCATTATACGGCTGAGGTAGTTCAGTTTTTTTAGCATACTTTTCACGTTCTTCATCGTCTAAGAAAGCTTTTTTAAGCTGTTCTTTTGTTGCAAGTCCAGATATGTCTTGATGCTCCGTTAAATAATGCTTATCTTCTAACTGTGTAGTTGTTACAAAATTGCTAGTATCAATATTAGCTGTTACTGGTCTGTCTTCAAGCTCTTTAATCTTTCTTTTAATTTCAGTATCATCATAGCTTGATGTCACTGGTCTAGCTTCAAGTTGTGTAACTTTATTTTCAACAGCTTCAACAGCTTTCTTTGTAGCTAAGTTTGAAATATCCTGGTGTTTAGTTAAATAACCTTTCTCATTCAACTGGGTTTCTGTAACGTAACCATTAAGCGATTGATGTTGGGTTAAATAATTTTTACCTTCCAACTGGGTTTCAGTGACATATCCAGCTAAAGACTGGTGCTGGGTTAAATATCCCTTTTTCTCTACTTCTTCAACAGCCTTTTGAACAATACTTTCAGAACTTGGTATTTCAGTCTTTAAAGCACGTTTTTCCAGTTCCTGTGTTGTTGCCAACTTAGTAATGTTAGGAATATCGCTTTTTAAGGCATATTTTTCATCGGCTTGATTTTCTGTTAAAAAGTGACTTCCCTTAGATATCTCAGCTAAAGCTTTGTCAAAGTCTTCTTTAGTAAGTACATCTACTCTATCTACTATCATGCTATTAGCAAAAAAGCGTTCTTTTACAGGTAGTTGATTAGCTTTATCTATTTCAGATAAATTTACTTTGAACCTAAATCTGAAAATATCGCTGTTGCGTTCTTCTTTATCGAGATAAATATAACAAACAACCTCTTCATTTTGAGTGATTAGAGAGGTGTCAAAGTTAAATTTGATTTTATTATCTTCTACAGTTCCGTTAGTTTTCCAGTAGCTACCACTTCTTAAGAATTTAAATAGTGCTACTACATTTTCATTAGTTAATGTTCCTTTTGAAATTTCAAACTCAAAGGCTCCGTTATTTTTATCGTGAGAATACAACTCACAAAAACTATCTTCTACTTGTCTTATTTTTGTTGTGTTTTCTATGCTTAATCTAATTATTTTTTCCAAGATAGAATCACTCCTTTTCATTTAATGCATCTCTTAGTTTCTCTAGCCTCTTTTTTATCCCCTTCGGAAATGGCACCCCTATTGCAGCTAAGTTCTCAATAAGTGATACCCCATACGTTGCTATGAAAAAGAATATAAATGCTGTTGCGACTTCTTCAAAGCCTATATAGATTAAATAGGGATAAACCGTTACGACTAGCACTAGCACAATTAGATGCTCTATCAATCCACGTCTACCTATTGTGGAGTTAACTGTTTTTGTAACCCACGCTTTAGCAAGTCCTGTAATGATATCAAATACTATTATTCCGGCTAAAGCGTGAATATAAATGTCGTTAAATACTTCATAATATTGATTAGCAAGTTCCGCCAATGTTATGTGCAATGTTTGCACCTCCTTAAAAAAGAGCGGTTATACACCGCCCTTATATCTTTTAATTTTGTTCTTCTTTTCTTTCGTTAGAAAGTTGTTCGTTTAATGTTTTTATAATTCTGTTATAACTATCAGTAATTTGAACTATTTCCTTGTTTTTCCAGTCATTTAAAATGTCGGATAATATTCCAACGATAATAAATGGTGGTAAATCATAGTCTCTAGCTGATATTTCTATAAATTTTAAAATATCGCTTTTTACGTTTGTAATTTTAGCTTCTATTGGCATTGTCATTATTAAATTCCTCCTTTTTAAACAAAAAATTCTCCTCTTGGATACTGTTTCCCATTAATATTTGTAGCGTCTACTAGCACTCCGTTTTTAAATGTTAGACTGCCGTATTTCCAACTATATGCCCCATTCCCGTTATATGTTATTTGATGAACAATAGGTATATTAGCTACCAAACCGTCAAAAAACACAAGGTGTTCAGTTGATGTATGCCCATTTCTAAGAAAGTGCTTATGAAGGTCTACGTTACAAAAAGCGTTTAATGAATCTTTTTCGCATTCATTTATCGGCTGAGATGTATATGACCATTTCCAATTGAATGAGTCACTTGCAGCTGCGTCCTTGTGAGACCACGCCATATATCTTCCTTTCCCTTTCGTGAAGTTTTGCAAACTAAACGTTATCCCCAGTTTATCGGGATCATCTTCGAGGTACGCACTTCCCATGCTTCCTACCGGTTTACCGTTGTCCCAAAATTCATATCTACCATTATTTATTCTAGCTTTTAGCTTGTTTTCTTCGGCTTTTCCGTCGTAAAATTTCATCTCTCCGTCTTCGAACTGAATGTATTCGGAAATCTCATTCCATGCTATCCTTAAAGCTCTAGCATTTTGAGTTAAAGTGGTGCTGAAATTGTCAGTTGTTACAACATTCTCAATTTTATCTTTCATTACTTTGATAGACGCTTCAGTCTGTGCTTTTGTTAAATAGTTGGTTGATAACGTTTCTTTAACACTTAGACTTACTTCATTTTTAGCTTGGTTTAGCATTGAGTATATGTTAACTTCTTCGTTTCTTTTCGTATATCTAAAACCTAAATTAACTTCATAAAATCTGACATTAGTAATCTGTGATTTGTCAATATTCCCTGTAAATTCTAAATACACGACTTCTTTATTGTCGTTTGCTTTGTCAGAAATTCTTGTAAATAACACGTTATCTTTTGCGGTCATTGGTTTGTAGTTTGTGTCGGGAATATCCTTATCTCTATTACCTGCGAGAAAATACTCATCAATACCAATAGCCATTACACTGTTGTTAGGGGCTGTTGTGTCGAACATCATTTTATAATAGCGACCTAGTTTAAATTCATTTTTCAGTTTAATCGTCACAATTCTTCCGGCTCCACCGTATACAACATCGAATGAATTGTCTTCCAACCCTTCGTTGTAATCTCCTTCCCAAACTTCCACGTTTTTAACTTCCGTTTCATTCCCTAACGGCGTTAAGTTAATAGTTCTTGTTTCTGTCGGTACTGTAAATGTAAACATGTTAACACCGGCAACAAGTCGCTTTCTTTCACCGTTAAATACTCTTAACTCTTGATTGCTTGGGAAATACCTAATATCAGCTACTAAGGTGTAAGTATTACCGGGTTTCATAGGTTCAAGTGTCGTATAGGTTAAATTATTACCTGTTTTCTTTTCAGCTGAGTTTAGAAGGTTATCCCCCCTAATCGCAACCTTAAATTGCTTGTCATTAAGCTCTCCAATTTGAGATTTAAACTGTTCTAATGTCGTATCAAAAGTTTTGTATTTATTAGTGATCTCTTTTACAAGTTCAGTATCAGGTAGATTATCAAGTCTTGCAAAACATGTAGTTTTCAAAAATTGATACTCAACATCTAATTTAATATTAATTGTTGTTCCGTCTTTCACGCCGTTAGAGTAATAGACATTAGTAAGTTCTCCGTCGCTATTATAGGTTGCGTTCTCTTGCGTTTTGTTGAGACCGCCGCCCCAAACCCTCGCTGTGAGATTAAAACCGTTAGTGACTTTAACGCCGTCGTAGTAAACATCTACAAAGAATTTAATGTTATTAGTTTTATTACCTTCATAAGTTCCGGCGACTCTTACATTTGCTGTTAATGAGTGGGCTTTTAAGTCTTCTACGCTAGGTAGCCACTCACTTGGCACTACGTCACCTGTTGACATATAAGGCTCAGCAATTTTAAAATGACCGTTCTTAGTAGAAAAGATGAAAAATAGATTATCACTTTGAGAGGTAAAATCTTGTTGGACTGTGTACTCGATTTCTTTAATAACCCATGTGTCCCTAGCTGTTCCGCTATCAAGATTAAATCCGGTCAACTGTTTATTACCAACGTGAGATTTTAAAGCTAAATGGATTCCGTTATCTACAGGTACATCGCTGTAAATGTAGATAGGTAGTCTAATTACAATAGTATCTCCTCTTTTAAACTCTTTCTTAGAGCTAATAAAAGAAATACCTTTCCAGGCATTATTGGTTAGCCCTCTGTTGTTAATCTCTACAGAATTACGACCGTTCAGGTCATTTTGATTAATTGTAGGTGCTGCACCATTCAATGTGTAAGAACCGCTAGACTTTATTTCAGTATTTAATAATAGGTTAAAGTTTGGTGCTGATTTACCATTGTCCCCTTGTAATTTGAACCATTTATAATCCCTTTTATCTGTTGGAGTTGCTGGAGAGTTAGTCCTTGCTACACCCATAAATTTTTTAGGTGTACGACCAAAATTACTACCATCGGCATTATCTGAATAAACAATGTGAGTATACTTATCTCCAGCAATAGATTTTTGTTGGATGTCGAACCAATCAAAGTCGCTAGCTGTTGGTGTAATCCCTTTGTTTACATAACCAAAATATCTATACTTATGATATTGCGCAGGCTCATTTGTGGGATAAGATGTATAACTTTTATTACCTTCGTGAATCGTATACCATTCTACTTTTACACCTGTCCAATCTTCATCCTCTGGGACTAAGATAAATTTGAATAGCACATCTTCAACATCATTTCCTGTTGTAAAAGTGATACTCTTAGTTTCTAACGTGTTACCAAATTCCAATTGCCCCCAAGTGTACTCTTGAGATGTTTTGTTATTTCTGAAGTATGCCCACAATTTATTTTTATTACCCTTAGCACGTGCTGTAAGCGTATATTTTGTGTTAGGTTGCATGCTCAAGAACATATTAGCTTGCCAAATATCGCTAATATCGTCATCGTTAGTTATATTTACATGAGGGCTATTTTTAGCTAATAGATATGAATTGTCATCAGGCTCTACTATTGTGAAATCTAACCCTTTTAAGCTGTTAGCATATCCTTTATAAAGTTTTCCTTCATTTTTAATCTTAGTCCAACTATACTGAGTGTAATCAGTAGGAGCTGTTTTACTAGTTCCGGTGTAAAGCCCTAAATAAGTAGAGTTTGGGTTGTCGTTCATCTCTCTACCATCAGGAAAGTTAGAATATTTTTTGTGGATATATGAACTTACACCATCTTTCCCATCTTTTATCTGAACATCTTTTTTAATTGCTGCAACAATCTCATCTTTTTTAGCATTAACTGTTGCTGTTATTGTTTCTTCAATTGCTTGTTGGCCAACGTGAAATGCTCCTGAATCTAAATCCCAATAAGAGCTTCCATCAGCTGATTGAATTCTACCAGCCTTAAGTACTCCTGTGTTAATTAGGTCTAGTGAAGCACCTCTACCATCAAGGAATGTTCTCCAGTTCCACTCTCCCGTTGGTTTCTTGCTGTCAGCTATAGCAATTTTACCAGCTCCCATATAAACAACTTTAGTTGGGTTTTGATTAATAGGTTTGTCAAATGAATAATATCCAGCTGGTAGATTATACTCATTATTGGCTTTCAAATCATAGTTATAACCATCTTCATTTAAAAACTTATCTGATAAACGTTCTCTAATCTTATCCAGCCAATAAATCGTGTCATCCTGGAAATTCTTCATATCCTTAGCAAGTTCAATAGTTCTACTAAATGGAGAAGTTGTTACTTTATCTCCAATACCAAATTTAGTTAATCTGTTGTTAATTAAATTACGTTCAACTTTAAACACTCTTGTTTTGTATTTAATACCTAATTTAGTATTGCTAATACCTACTGTGTCCCCTAAATCTAAATTACCAACATTTACTACAGTTGCACTGTATTCAACTTGAATTCTACTGTTTTTCTCTAGCCATTGATATGATAACCAAAGTAATTTTTCCGGATTTTCTTCATCCTGGAACTCAACTATTTTAATTCTTGGTTTTTTACCATTATCGAATCCATATAATCTAGTCATGGCAGGTATTTCAACATACTCTTGGCCTGCTGGTTTATCAACAGGCTTTTCTGCTCTTCTGTCCCACACAACATCTTTAAATGTTATTCTGCGGCCATAGCCTCCAGTGTCTGTCTCCTCTCCTTTACCACGACCTACAACAGCTGTATAAATGGCACCTTTTGACTTTTTCTCACTTACTGTAAGTAAATCTTTACCGTGCACAAATACTTTACCATTATCACGACCTAATCGAGTATAAACATCTAAATAGCGATTTACAATTTTACCTCGATTAAATACGTATCGTGGTCTAATCTCAACTTGAGTAGCTTCAATTACTTTGCTTAATGCAGCTTTTCTTGTCACATAGTAGAAATTACTAGTTATATTTCTTTGAGCATTACAAGTTCCTACTTGCCATCTAGAGCCTGTAAGTATTGTTGTTAACACGCTTAATATATCTCTATTTGTGGGCCTATAGTCCTTAATATACCCGTCGCTTTCCATATCATCATAGAAAGAATTAACAGCTGTTATTTTAACGTCGCTTATATCGTGTTTAGTTACTGTATCGATTTTATACAAATGGAATACATCTGATTTAATATAGTCTTTATGGCCTATATATACAGCATTTTCTACTAATTCAGAATATCGCACTACAGCTTCTAATGTCTGAATACTGTTAAGCTCTTCTTTTTGAGTAGCACTAATAGGAGATGTTGTACCTAACAGCTTTTCTTCATTATTGAATAAAAATAATTTCATTAGTATAACCTCTCCTTCGTGTATATTTCTACTCTTTTACAGTTTGTGACTGTAATTACGTCATTTTGTTTAACCGAAAAATCGTAATCACTTTCCACAAAATCAATTAATTCACTCTTATTAACAGTGTTGATTTTCAGTGGATAATCATTATTCAAGTTAATTTCTACTAAATCGTTACTTGAAAAGTTATGATTAATTACAATCTTCTTAGTTGTGTTTTGATTTTTAATAATAATCTTATCCCCAGCATTTGCCACAGATAATTTAATTACATCAGGTATTATCTCATCTGAATTATTAGGTAATTTAGTAATTGATACTCTATCAGTACCTACATCTCCTTGGGCATTTTTATATTTATATGGATCTAGGCATAAGAAAGTGTAAGTTGATACTACAGTGTTATCAGTCTCTTCAATAGATCCTGTTTTTTCAAGTATTGCCATGAATTTATAATCGGGCTCATCTGTGAATTTTAATTCCTTAGGCTCTAAGCTGTGTAATAAAGTGTTCAGAACATTAAACTTGATTCTATAATCAGCATTATTATTAGCTTTAACTTGAAATTTAACTGTTATTTCTCTTGCCTCAAGTTCACTTGATAAAAAATACTTCCCGTCAGTTCCAGGAACTTCAGTACTATTGATTCTTCTTCCTATGAGAGACCTTCCAGTTACAGTTAATGTTCTATATCCTTTTAAATCCAGGTTTACCCCGTTAAATATGGTTTGAATAGAGGAATGCTGTATTTCCCCTATTTCATTAGTATTAATAAAATTGTACATTTGCATTCCTCCTATCTATAGTGCGTAAGTTTCTTCTAATTGCACCATTTCCCCGTTTAAGTCGTTGATATCCTCAACAAATCCTTTAAACGCTCTATTTCCTAATTTAAAGTTTATGTTCAATGATTGACCTTGATAATTGCTTTCTACGTTCAACGCTTTAGATTGATTAATGTTAAATCTTGATTGAATATTACCTGTTATCCCCTCAATTTTTGACATCGTATTTTTAAAGCCATTTTCAAGTCCTTCATTAAATCCACCCATAATTACATTACCTGCTGGGATTAATAGCTTTCTATCGTAAGAGATAGGCCCTTTGTTGTCTCTAATCCAGTCAGCTATTCCACTTACAAAGCTTCGAACACTTCCCCAAGCTGACCTTAGTCCATTAAGGAAACCATTAATAATAGCACTCCCTGCTCCCCACAAGTTAATATTTCTTAATGAGTAGAATATGTTAGAAACGCTGCTTACTAAGTTAGAAACCCCGTTTCTGAATGAGTACCAAGCATTCTGAGCTGCACCCACTAATCCACTTATAATACCTACAACACTTGACCTTATACTGTTCCATGAATTAACAGCTGTATTTCTCACACCGTTTAACAGAGATGAGAAGAAATTTCTAAATCCTTCCCAAACTGACTTAGCTGTATTTACAAGAGCGTTAGTAATACTTAGTACTGCTGATTTTAGTCCGTCCCAAATTGTAGTTGCTAAAGATTTTAAAGCATTCCAAATTGTAGTTAAGACTTGTTTCAGACCTTCCCAAGCATTTCTTACTAGGTTAACTAGAGTAGTTACCACTGTAACAGCAATGGTTTTAATTCCATTCCAAACTGATGAGAATGCGTTTTTAATACCATCCCATATTAGCTGTAAGTCAGCTTTTAGTTTGCTAAAGTTACCTGATACAACATCAATTATAAGTAATGCAGCTCCAAGCACTACAGACTTGATAAATTGCCAAGCACCCTGGAATATAGATTTAATTCCGTTCCAAACTCCATTGATACCATCTTTCAGAATATTCCAGCCATTAACAAAAGTATTAATGAAAGGTTGTACCACTGACATAATGCTTTGGATTATAAAGTTCCATGCTGTCGTTGCTGCGTTTGATATTGAATCCCAAACTACTTTAAGTACAGCAACTGCACCGCTCCAAGTTTGAGCAATCCACTGAACTATACCTTGTACTCCGGATTTAATACCACTCCAAATACCAGTAAAGAATTCAGCCGCTCCAGTCCACGCTGTTTTAATAGCTTCCCACGCTTGAACAAAAGCTGCTTTAATTCCTTCCCAAATTGCTTTAACTGCATTTCTAAATCCTTCGTTAGTGTGCCAAAGGTATATCAACAATGCAACTAGTGCTGTTATAGCTACTACAATTATCGCAAATGGACTCAGATTCATTACTACATTCAATGCTGCTTGTGCTTTTTTTGCTGCTGCTTGTGCTAATGTTAATCCGTCTAATGCTTTTTTCACAGCATCAATTCCTTTGTCTATTGCCAAGGCTGCTTTAAACCCTATAAATGCACTGGCCATAGCTGAAACCACCACCTGATGCCTGTTAATCAAGTCAAATAGCCAAGTTAAAGCTGAGATAACTGGAGGGATAATAATTTTAAGTAATCCTAATCCATTAGTAATGAATGTTCCTAACGCTGTAATCGCTCCAGTAATCCTATCTTTACCAATAGCATCGATTATTTCCATTATGCTCGTTACTATCCCGGCTTTCATGTTACCTATTGCACCTTCAATAGTTTTAGTTGATGTCGCTGCTTCTTTTGCAACATCTGTCATACCTAAATCCATGATAGCTTGGTTGAATTCATCAGCACTAATTTTACCCTGTTCTAAGGCTTTTCTAAAATCTCCAGTGTAAGCTCCGTTTTTCTTAAGAGCTTCTTGAATCTTACCGCTCGCACCAGGTATTGCATCGGATAACTGTCTCCAGTTTTCCCCGGTTAGCTTACCTGCTGAAGCTGTTTGTGTCATAACCATAGCAACTGATTTAAACGTGTCAGCATTACCACCAGCTACTGCGTTTAAGTTCCCCGCTGCTTGTGTTAATCCGTCATAGTCTTTAATTCCGTTTGCTGCTAATTGAGCTGTTGTGTTTGCTACTACGTCTAAGTCATACACCGTATCATCAGCATATTTCTTAACAGCAGCAGCACTTTTTTCAATAGCACTGTTATCTAACCCTGCAAACTTCATTGTACTTCTGAACTTATCCATTGCATCGGATGCTTTGATTGATTCACTTACTAAGCTGTTCAAATCTCCAGTTACTTTTGTTACTGCATTAGCTGCTAAATTTGCTAAAGCCATTGCTTTAAAAGTAGAGCCTAATTTACTACCGCTACTTTCAGTTTTACCAACTTTATTATCAAACTTATCAAGCTTATCATTGATCATGTCTAATGCATTACCAAATCCTTTATCTACTGCTGATAAGACCGCTTCAACTGAATATTGTTCTGCCATAAACTACCTCCTTTCCTACGTATTTGCTTTAAGTAATAAATTACCAAGTTCTTTATCTTGAATTTTAGTTACTTCTTCCCCATTAAGTAGTTTTAACTCCTTCTCATAGTCGAAAAAGTCTTTAAAATTGCTATAAACGTAATATTGCTTTTTCCCTCTCTCTTCTGTTCTCTCTACTTCCCTGTTAAGCCATGCTCTTTTATGGAGTGCTAGCTCTTCATCTAGCTTTTTCATCCTTGCACCAAACATTAACAGGTCATATTCATAAAGCGTTAGGTGGTCAATATCTCTTACGTTTGTTATATCAAGAAACCTTGTGCAATTTATTACTATTTCTTCGTAAGCTTCTTTAGAGTTTAGTTCTCTTCGCTCTCCTTGTTCAGTGTCGCTTTGTTTTGTTTTAGAATTCTCTTTCCCGCATTACTTTCTTCAAGTTCTTTAAGCACTTCATCAAATAATGCTTCAATATCAGAATGATTATCAATAAATTCATCAATTTCTTGTTGCGACGGTCTTTCTCTTTCAAGAACAGTACCCGCATATATCACATCAGATAAACTTGCTACATCTCCTCCTAATATTTCCGGAATTTTCATACTTAAAACCATTCCAAGCTTAACTCCTTTAGCTTCTAAAGGAAATCTTTTGTCAAGTTCTCTTACAAATCCTACTCCAAATCTTACGTTTACTGTTTTTTCATTAATTGTTAATTGCATTTTTGTAATCCTCCGAAAAAAATAAGCTAACCAGTTCTACCAGTTAGCTTTTATTAAATTATTACGCTTCTATTGTAGTGTCTTTGAACACGTATTGAACAACTTCAGCTTGATCAGCTGTTAATGTTGCAAATCCATCTTTACCAACACCATTAATAGAGAATTCAAGTTCTAGCTCCACACTATCCTCTGAATTAGCTGTCATTCCGTATTTAGTTATATAACCCTGATAATAAGTTGCTTTATATTTATTCTCAGAATTCTTTTCAGCTTTATCAATTTCCCAAATTTCAACTAATTCTCCGTTGATTAATGCTTTTTTCAACTCATCAATATGAGCATCTCCTTTAGCAGCTATAGAAGTTGCTGAAAAGTCATACTCGATAGCTGATAAGCTTTGGATGTTCCCATCTTTTGTCTTTTGAGCGTCTGCATCTCTACTAATTTCATTTTTATGCTCAGTTTGGAAAGCTAGTTTAAAAGCTGCTTCTGTTTTGGCGTTTTTTAATAATCTGTATAACAGAATTATGTCAACACCCTTTTTAGCTTCATATGTTTTTTTCTCTGCCATTTCTTTCTCCTTATCTTAAATTAAATTCCAACTCAATTACAGCTCTTTTAAGAGGTGTAACGGTTGTTCTATCATCTAGTATTCTTATTGTACTTGCGTTTAAGTTTAACGCCCAAAAATACCCGTCTGTTTGCTCTATTCTCAAACATTTTTCTAGAATAGCATTTGCCATATTAGAAGCTTCTTTTCGTTTTGTTTGTAGAGCCCACACAGACAAGCTCAAGCTAACACTACCTTTGACATCTGTCTTATTAGGAGTGTAACTAACAGAGCTATCTTCCATTTCTACAAATGGATAAGGTACCTCATTCATCGGTTTATAATCATAGACCTTATAACCTAATAACTTACATTGTTTGAACACTTCATCAAATATACTTTGTTCTCTAGATTTAATCATGTTAATTTTTCCAAGTCCTTAATAAATTCTTTCTTTGCTTTTTGGAAAGCAGGTTTAACAAATGGTTGAGCACTCATAAACCTCGTCCCATATTCAACATACGGGGAGTATTTTGTGTTAGGGTGTACCTTACCATACAAACCGTTATTTCCAATATATAAACTAATACTTTGCCTTGTTCTTCCTGTAGAATATCCACCTTTAAACACAGCAGCCTTAACCATCTCTTGATTAAGAATAGCTGTATTTTTCTTAACAATACCTTTTACAAGTTTCATTTGCCTTTTATCTTTAAGGTTTACTTTTAGCTTTTTATGGCCATATACTTTAAGCCCCAATGCTATCATCCTTTTCCAGATAAAATACTTTGGCAAGCTGTTTATCAGTTTTAGGTATATACTTTTGTCCTCGATACTCTACAAGGTTAAAAGGCTTAGTATAAGCATTCTTTAGATATATAACTTTTCTTTGTTTGTTATAATCTCCGAATATCTTAACAGACTTATCTAATCCTAAATCCATCACATAGCACGTAACTATATCAGAATAAAGTTCTGTGTCTTTGTGTTCTCCCGCTTCAAAGTCATATTCATCTTTGCTTATTTGTTTAAAGACTGCTCTATCTGAATATCTCATTAGAAAATAAATAGTTGTCCCTTCTTAGCTTTCCCATTCTTGAAATCATCCCTTAACATTTCATCCCATGGAGCAAACTCGTTTAAGAATGTTTCATAGCTTACTGAATGTCCTTCAACGCTTTCAGACGTGGCACCCTCAGCACCACGCCTATTAAAACGTTTAATAACACAGTCTTCTATGATGAATCGATATTTATCATCTATTTCATCTTGTTTATAAGCAAATTTAAAGTGGTCTACGACTTTGTCAATAAGTCTATAGATTATAGTGTCTTGCAATGTGTCACGAATATCTAAGTCTTCCTTAACGTTGTACAGCACTATATCTCTATCCATAAGCTTTTACCTATGGTTGAATGTCTAGCATGTAAACATCATCTAATCTCTCAAATGATGGTAATGTAATCATTGATACTTTAGTTTGTACGTTAACAGGATCTACTAATTTTTGAGTTGTAACTGCGATACCAGTATTAACAATCTCAACATCTGTTCCTGCAACATTTCCACCTAATAGGTCAGATTCCTCTGGAGTAGTACCAAATACTGTTGAACCTAATTTAGCGTTAGGTAGTAAAGATACATATCCATCAGGATAATATTTCTTAGTAGTACCATCTCCATCTTCATAAGAATCTCTAGAAATTTCTACTGTAGCATCAAATGCATCTAAGATATAATCTCTTAACTCTTGTCTAGTCACTGATGCACCTTTAGGAGCTAATGGTTTAACAAGTTTAACTGTGCTGTCAGCATTTTTTAACAGTCCAAATGTTGTTGAGTTCATAACAATCACTTCAGCTTTTTTACCTTGAGCTTCCATTGCTGCTATTGCTGTTTCTAAGTCTTTTAATGGTGTTGCATCAGCAGCTGTCCAAGCTTTAGCTACAGTGCTCTTCATTTCAGGTTTTACACCATAATCAAACTCTTGAGCTACTCCGTTATTGTTGAATGAGATTTTACCAGTTGCTAATACTTGTAATCTCATTGCTTCAATACGTGCTTTAGCTCCATTAACAAGGTGTGCATGGTCATCAAAAATCCCACTTAACACAGTGTCAATAAGTTCTTGGTTTCCTGTAGAAGAAATCATGTTTAATTGTTGTCTATCTTCCTCTTTAACTAATAAACCTTCTTTAAAGAATGGCATTTGAGTATCAGTGATACTTAAGTTCATTCTTTCTCTTAAAGGTGCTTTAGTGTCAAAAGCAGCAGGTTTAAGCACAACCGGCTTACCACTTCCACCCTTAACCATTGCAAGCTTAATTCCTAATTGTTTTCTAGCCGGGAATAATTTATCCCCTAAAGTTTCAGTTACTTCTTCTTGAGTTCCATTCCAGTATCCAGCTACATTTTCAGCTGTAATTGTGTCATAAATTAATGCCATATTTTACTACACTCCTTTTACAAATTTGATTAAGTTTAATTTCTCTTTTACTTTACCTTCAACAGCGGCTCCGTTGTTACATTTGTCTTCTCGTAATGTACCTTTAAACACACAAGCAACAACTGCATCTCCGTCTGTTAAGTCAACATCATGTAATGCAACTCCATCAACATAAGTTGCTGCTGCATCGTTTGTTAATTTTTTAACTTTTTTAGTTCTGTCTTCAAAGATTGACTTACCATCTCCAGCTAAGAATGTTCCAGCTTTTAAGATTTTACGTCCACCTTCATCTACTGTTCCTGTAGTTGTTTTATCTACTGTTACTGAAATAGCTTCATAATCTAAATTGTGAAGAATTTCTTTTTCATTGAAAATTTTTGTTGTTTTCATCTATTGTTCTCCTTTTAAAATGGTTTTTTGTGATTAACACCTTTTGCAAGTCTTTGACCTATATTCATTTGCTTATCAAATCCAGTTCCACTTGCTCCTGGTGTAGTTTGTCTTGCTGAAGCTTTTACTGCATTTGCTACTGCTTCTTGGAATGCTCTCTCTAATACTGTTACTGCTTTTAAAGCTTCCTCAGCTGTGCCATGTTTAGCAAAAGTTTCAGCTAGTTCAACAGGTAATTTCTTAGATAGTAAATCTTCTTTCACTTCCATAATTAATTGTGACTGTTTGAATGCTGCGACTTCTTCGTTGAACTTATTCTGCCTCTCTTCAAAGTCTCTATCTCGTTTTTGTGTTTCACTTAATTTGGCATAATCTTCACGCTTTTTAATCTCAGCTTCTAGTCGTTTTTGAAAGTCCTCATCAGATTTACTTTTCTGATTATTTAACGCTGTTTGAACCGCTTTGTTAACAATACTGTCTAGCTCAGATTGACTAGATGGTGCTTTAAACTCAGGCTCAGTGTGAGTTGATTCTGAAGCTCCTTCTGTTGCTCCTTCCTCTGAAAAGTATTGAATGTTTAGTTTTAATAAAAATTGTTTGTTCATTGTTTCTCCTTATCCACGCTAGTCTTATTCTTTCGGTTCAGTTGTGCACCACTTCACTTAAGTAATAATCCACGCTAGTTTAATTTGACATAATAAAAAAGACCTTTTAATGTCTTATCCAGGACAAGTGTATAATAAAAACACCTAACAAGATGTTAAGTGTTTAATAAATATTTATTTAAGTTATTATCATTAATTAAATCTACATACCTTTTAGGTATTGTTTCTTTTAGCATTTTAACAAAACTATCTAAATCTTTTGGTTTTTCATTTTCCAATGAATATTCTCTGAATATAGCTTTGTAAATACCTCTGTCTATAGTTTTATTAGCCATTTCTTTTTTTGAGTAACCTTTATTAGCCCTTACTATAGCTGGATAATAAGGTGGGTAATCTTTTAAGAATTCTTTAATTAACTTATCTTTATTTACGCCTTCAATAAGTCGATAAAAGAAAACTGTAGGCCCGAATAATCTTATTTGTTCATTGTTTGCCTGCTCTAACAATTCTGAATATGCATAACCTTTGTATTTATCTTTCAACATTATTCTTCTACCTCCAATTTTATTATCCTAAGTTCCTTGCCTGTAGCAGCTATTGATACCTCATCATTTAACACCTTAAATCTAGTATTAGCTTTGATTAAGAATTCTTTTTCCTCAGGCATATCACTTAAATCTGATATGTAAGCTCCTACCTTTTGACCTTTCTTAACGACTATTTCATACAATACATCTCTACTTGAATGTCCAAAATCATCAGTAACACTTTTTAGAGGCGATGTACTTACAAATCCTTTTTCAGTTATTGTATCTCCTTTTTCTAACTTACTCGGTATGTCGGAATAATGTTCGGCAAAACGTCTGTAGGTTTTAAATGATTTTTCAGCTTTATATTGTGATAACTTGTTACTTAGAGATAATAAATCTTTGTGCTCATCCTCATAGACTTCTTTATAATAGTCTCTATCCTCAACATAAGTTGTTCCAAAACTATTAAGATATCTATCAACACCCAGTCTCAATAATTTATTATACCTCTCATGATATGACATAGTATAATCCGTTATAATATCTTTTTCTTTATCGTTAAGAGATTCCATCCATTTTTCATGATTTTTCTGTTTCCTAAAGAATTCATCAATTTTATCTCCATTATCAAATGATAACACTTTATCACTTTCTATTATATCACTTTCTCCTGCTTTATCCAAGCCTCGTTCTTTCCTGTACTCAGCTATTTCTTTATCTAGCTGTTCACTGTCATAGTAAGCCGCACTTGAACATTTACAGTAAGGGTGCATAGGGTAGAAATTAACTCCTACTTCTCTATCTTTAATCTTGAAATGTTTGCCATCTAGCTGTTTACAGATGTCACAAGCTGTAGGTTCCGAGATATACACATACTCATCATATCCCGCTTGTTCTATTGCATCAAGTTGAACGTCTCCTTGAACTCTAGAAGCCTCAGTAACTAACAACCTTTTAGCATCATTCTTACTAACGTTAAATTGGTTTCTAAGCCTTCCTATCATGTCAGTTGGATTAGCTCCTTGAATTATAGAACGCCTTAACATTGTAGCAATATTTCCCATTAGGGCTTCTTGGTTTGTCCAGATGTTCTTGCTAAAGTTCCCATATTTGTAATCACTATTAACAATAGCTTTTACACCTTCTTTACTAAACCTAAGCTTAGTATCAAGTATCCCGGACTGTCTAGCATATTCACTGTCAGCTAGTTTTTCTAAATGTTTTTCTATGAGATCGTTGTTCTTAACAGTTAAGTTTGTTAGGTGTAGATTCATCTCAGCTTTTAATAGCTCTAGTCTGTTAATTCTCATTGTGGCATTGTAGAGTTTAAGCTGTGCATTAGCTTCAGGAGAAAAGTCTTTCTTCTTAACATACTCTTTAGCTTTCTTCTCAAATGCTTTTACATCATGCTCAGATACTCTTTTTAAAGCTTCTTCAATTGAGATGCCTTGGCTCTTTGCATATCTCTCATAGAATACATTAATTTGCTGTTCTATGTCTTCTAATGCAATGTTAAAGTTCTCTTCCATATTTGCTATGGTTACTTTTTCATCTTTAATCTGATTTAATTGGTTTGCTAACTCTCGTTTCTTCCAATAACTAAATGATCGTTTCTTCATCGATTAGCACCTCTTCGCCATCGTGTAGGTAGCTTTCTATATCTTCTTCACTTAACCCTAAATCTTTTAAGAATTTTCTAGCTAATGCTTCACTATAATCTCCTGATTTGAACTTTTTAAGAATACTTGATATCTTGTACATTAATTTACCTTTGTCAATATCATAGCTATTATCTAAGGTAATTGTAGGTGTATCAAGTAACTCTTGTTCATGTTTAGGGTCATCTACAATACCCGTTAATCTCATAGCTGTTTCATTTGTAACCATTCCACCTAATGATTTGAATGCATTAATAGTTTCTTCTAACGCTTTAGGTAGGTTAGGGTTAAATGTAATCTTAAGCTTAGCAATGTTAAACTCTGTTAACTCTTTAACATAATCTCCAATGTTAGCTATAAGTTGGTATCTTCTTCTCAAACTCTTTTCAAATAATGATTGAGTGTCAACTCTTGCTTGCTCTAAGCCAAACAATTTATATTTCATTGCCTCTCCACTTTGAATTCCACTGAAATTAGTATCAGTTAAATCAGGTGTGTTTGTATATTTGTGAATGTCGTTAACTATTCTTTTCTTAAATGCTTCTACTCCATTAACGTCGTACTGCTTATATAGATACTTAGCATCCACTGTTCCCTCATTTCCGTTAACATCTACAGGAGGTTTTAATTGCAACAGTCTAGCTCGTCTCATTCTTCTCATGTACTCAACCTGTTTATTGCTATCTCCTACTACATCGTCTGGAAATTCTACTTGACCAAATATAGCAAGTATTGCATCTGATGTATCTGTCATATAGTTAGCTGTGTCTGATTGAACAGCATCGTATGAATCTATTAAAGCTAGTTCACTTTCATAATCTCCCATTCCATCAGCTGTATTTAAATACTCAGTAATCGGAACATCTCTAAACACATGAGGTTCAATGCTTATCTCCTGATATGCTCCGTCTACCTCTTGTAGCTTAACAATTCTATCCGTTAAATACAGCTCAACAAAGTGTTGTTTGTTGTCAAATAATCCTGTTGAGTAATATCTAACACCTGCTAACAAATTATCTTCCAGTGTGTTATCGTATATCACAAATGTACTTAAAGGATCTAACCTTTTGACTTTTGTTAAGTCTGACATTGAGCGATAAACTAAGTCATAAGCTCTACCTACTTTAGATAAGTCTAGTACTAACATTCTGTTTAGGTCATGAAAGCTATTAACCTTTGCTATCTCTCTAAGCACCTCATCTGTTGTGCTGTTGTCTTCTCCGTCGTCGTATTCAACTTGAATAGGTTTACCTACTAAATATCCTTGCTTAAATACAGCTATGCTTTTACCAAAATTATGAATAATTCTAGTGTCAGCCATATCTTGCTCACTTCGTCTATCTTTAATTGATATTGTATGGTTATTACCTTCTGAGTAATCATACAGTTCTTGTATTCTCGGTTTCTGAACTGTGCTGTGATGTGATATAAACTCTCTTAAGACTTTATATCCATCTAGCATTAACTCTTCTACATTATCAACTCTGTATCTTAATCTTGATTCTCTGTGAAACCTGAATGTAAGATTTTTACTTTTTCCTGTGCTGTCTACAAATGTTTCTGTATAAGCCATTTAATCACTCCTTCCCAAATCCAGCCATCAGTGTCTTGTATTGACTGTCTTTTTTATTCTCTTGTCCTATAAGTTTGATATATGGTATATATCCATATTGACTTGCGTTAATTGTGTGGTCGTTCCTGTCTTCCGGTTCGTCCCTGTCTTCTTTCCAAGAGTATATATTTAACTCTCTGATATGTTCTACACAATTGTCAACGACTAAATACTTTAGGTTCTTCATCCAACCGCTGGATATGTTAATCCTGTTGATTATCGTTACTCGCTTGTCAGCATTTAGAAATTCATATATCAAGCCTTTTCTTGATTTATATTTTATAAGTTCCATCATTGTCGCTTGGTCTGCATTATCTACATACACTTTTCTACAGAATCCCCATTTATCTTTGCAATAATCTAGGAATTTATGTAGCTTAACTGCAACATCTGATGGTGCTATCTTGCTGTTATTAAAATTTTTATTGTTGTAGTTCTTCTCTTCAAGTATTACTAATTCTCCATTAGTAGTAATCCCTTGAAAGATAAATGATATCGTATCTTCAGTTTTATCTGAGTATGAAGTATCAACCCCGCAAGAGTATCTAACATATTGTTTTTTACAAGCTTCCTCTTCAGTAATTACGTTTAATTTCCTATCAAACATGCTAAATACTAAGCCTTCGGCTCTTCCTCTTAGTCCTTGTATCTTGTTCTTGTAGAGCTTTGTGCCAACTGCAACAGTACTTTTAATCTTCTCTTTCTTTTCTTCAGTAAGTCCATAATTATGATCAAAAGAAAAAAACCAGTACGTCCATTTAGGGTGTTCCGGTTCAGTTAACATCTCTCTTATCTCTTGAGGTGTATCATATTCATATTGAGGTAACGCTCTGAATCTATTTATATATCTAGCGTAAATAGGTAATGTGGGATCATCAGGGTTCATTGTGCATATCCAATAATCACATCGCATAGTAGCTTCTTGTACAAAATCCATATCAGCTGTGTTAATCTCATCGATAAATCCACAACCGAACTGTGAACCTAATGCTTTTTCCCATTTATCTTTTGATGAATAACCTAATATAAATATTATTCTTTCTCCGTTCGGTGTGTCGTATTTGATATGGGGGATTTTATATTTAGAATCTCCGTTCCCTTTATAATCAACATACTCTCCAAACACATCTATAATTCCTAAGTCTGAGTTAATTATATTCTTTTCAGCATCCCCTACAGATTTAGCACTGATGAAGTGCAGCTTTTGTTTGCTCTTGGCTACTGCCAACATATACTTAACAATACCTACTGTAGTTTTACCTGCTGCTGTCGTCCCTTCTAACGCTTCAGCTTCGGCTTTATGCTTTAAAAACTTTTTATATTTAGGGGATAGAATGAAATCACTCATCTTTATCATCCTCTAACTGAAGTAAGATCCCAGCAAGTTTATTGTCACTCTTAACATTTACATCAACTTTAGCTGTTGATAATCCATATCTTTTAGCTAGTTCAACAGCAGCACTTTTTCTAGTTGCTATATTTGGCCTAACTTCAATTATTTGTTGTGCTCCATCTCCTAATCCTATTGCCATTGGTTCTGTTAGTTCCCCTCGCATTGCAGCAGTGAAGAATTCTAACACCTCTTGCTGGTCAGCTATTTTAGAACTTTTTATTTCATCCATACGCTCTTTCAAGTAAGCTTTTACCAAGTAATTCCCGAGTAATTTCCTTGCGTTCGCTTCAGCACTACTTCTTTTTTGTTTAGCATATCCTGCTTTTAAATAACTTTCTGTAGCATTCCCGCTAATGATGTACTCATCAGCAAATTTTTGTTGTTTCAAAGTTAATTTTTTCAATTTTCCACCACCAGCCTTTCTTCTCAAAAATAAAAAGCACCTTTTACAGTGCTTTTATCATATATAAAAAAAATAAAAAAATATTAAAGGTATGTCGCGTTGTAAATAATTTTTTCTTTTTTTATGATTACCTGAAGTATTAAAAAAATAAAATTAAAATAAAGAGTTTTTCATTATGAATAGAAGTAATAATCTTCAATTTTTGCAAGTAGCTAACAGAGAATGTTTTGCCTATTTATCTTATACATATAATTTTGTTAGTAATTATGTTTTAAAAAATATTAATCTGAAAGGAAAGTTTTTATCGCTCAAACACGATATTATGACTAAATACCATTTGTTAACTTTCCCTGTTAACTCTTACATTTATATTATATCAAATTCAAATATACTTATGTGTACTCTTTAATACTTTTTTATACTTATTAATACTTATTATTGAGTTCTTGGTAAATGGATATATTTCAATGCTGCCGTGTGCTTGTTAGCTCTAGTGTTTGTACTAATATCTAACCTAGTTTCTATCTCATCCCATTTCTTGCATTCTATATATCTCATGCTTAACAATAATCTATACTCTTCATTCTTCACATTGTCAATTATTTTCATTATCTCTAGTATTGAATCATGTAACTCAATGTTCTTTTGAATGATGTATTCTTTACACTCGTCTGTTTTATCTATCAGAGCTTCCCAGCTAGATTTGTTACCGCCTTTAATTTGCTCTTTAGCATAATCTATTGCCTTAACTTGTGACTTTCTATATTCAATAGTCTTTAATGTGTTTTGCTTGCTGTCGATTAATCCTTGTAAGTAATTAATTTTACTTAAAAAACGAATCTTTCCAATTGCTCTCTTCTCTTCTTTAGTTCTCATCTTCTATCCTCTTAACTTTATTATTTAGCTCTCTTACGATTTAATACTAATGCTAGTGCTAATGTTCCTACAATCAAGAATGTTACATCTTTACTTGCTGTTCCTGTTGCTGCTAACTTCTTAACTTGTTTAGTTTGTTTAGTTTCTTTCTTAACTTCCTTAACAACTTTAGTTACTTCTTTTTCTTTCGGCTTTTCAACTTCTTTTGGTTGCTCTGGAATCTTAAGTTCTGGTAATTCTAATACTGGAGCTGGCGGCATCATAGGTATATCATTAATATCAATGTATGGTTTCTCTAGCACTGGTGCAGGTGGTAATAATGGCACATCTTTTAAATCAAGATAAGGTTTTTCTAATATCGGTGCTGGTGGCATTAACGGAACATCATTTATATTTAGTTCTGGCTTTTCGTATTTAGGAGCTTCATTTGGAATCTCAAATACTGGTTCTGGTTTATTTTCCCCCTCTACATTCCCTGTTCCTTTTGCTATTTGTACCTCAACATCTTTATCCCAGTCTACATTATTGTCTGCTTGTATTCTTAAATTGTTAGTTGGATTTTTACTTAAATCTTTAACTTTTGTTGAGTATTCTAAAGATACGATTTCACTTAATGCAGGCAGTTTAATTGTGAATCCATTTGAATTAAATTCAATGTTCTCTTTTGCTACTTCTCCGATTTTTGTCCACGGGCTTATACTTGATAAAATTCTAGCTTTTAAACTTCCTTCAATGTATTCTTGGTTATCATCCCATTTATCTGTAATTACTGCGTTAGTTAAATTAGCTTTCTTGTAATTCACACGTCCAGCCCATTTAATTATGTTTCCGTCTTGTGTTCCCCATTTAGTAACTATCTCTTGTGGATCTGGTACTCCGTCTTTGTCTACTTTTGTGCTTACAATAGTTCCGTTGAAGTTTAAATCATATATAGTAGTATCTTTACCTGTTACTTTCTCCTTATTCCACACAGTCATTAATGATAGTTGCATACTCTTATTTAATGGCTTGTTTGTGAAATAGTCGTTAAATACTGTAGTTACGTTATTGTTCTCTACACTCGCTGTTGCTTTACCTACTACAGCACCCTCTGCGCTGTTTACATCAAAGTTATAGTTTGTTTGTAAGTTCAGTTCTTGCGGTAGATTGAATACGACTTTATCTCCTGTATTAATCTTTAAATCGTCACTAAATTTAGTCTTGTACTCTACTGTTACTGGACTGAATCTATCCCCGCTTGTTGTTACCTTAACTTCTGGATTATCAACTTTAATCTCGTTAGCTGTTGCATATCCTCCAAAAAATATAATCATTAATAATGTTGTTATTGTAAATAATATTTTCTTCATTTATTCTTTATCCTTTCTTTTCTTAAGCTTCTAATATTGTAAAATCATCTATTTGTTTTCCGTCTATCCCTGTTACACGTACAGACAAAACAGAGTAATAATAGCCTTCGTTCCCGTCATCTGCGTGACACTCTGCTTGTGCTACTTCGTTTTGATTATGAAATATAGTTATAAATAGCTTTTTTGTTGTACCGTAAAAATACTCCTCTGTAGTTTTGAATTTTACATCTGTTATCACGCCTTCAAAATTCTCTAGCAACTTCCAGTCGCCATAAGCCATTGCACATCAATCATTACCAGACATGTAAAATTCGACTCTTGTTCCATCTTTTAAAGTTAAAGTATCTTCGTTAACTTTTGCTATCTCTTTATATAACAAAATTTGTTTAAGTTTTTCTAATGCGTCCATTTATTCTTTATCCTTTCTTTTTTTTCTATGTCGATCTTTTCCATCTCTAACAATTGAGTTTATAAATCTTACTATCATTAAAACCGCAACAATAAAACTTACTATATCTAGTGCGTATAAAAAGTAATTACATATGTCGTATATTACAATCTGCATTTTTTAATGTTCATACTCCTTTTAATTCAATCTTTTTGCTATTTCTTCTATTACATTCACTGTAACACTATTGCCAGCTTGCTTGTAAAGTTGACTGTTACTGTTAACAGCTTGTGCCTTGTCAAACGCCCAATCGGGAAAGCCTTGTAATCTCCAACACTCACGAGGTGTAAGTTTCCTGATACTAACACCTTCTGTTTTCAAAAAATTATTTTCTTGATAACTACTTTTTGTCAACGTAGGTGCTATATTGTGTACTCCTCCTTTATTAAATCCATGTGGTTTTTGAATAATTTGAGGTAACACAACTCCTTGTTCATCGCTTGTAAGTAATGTATTAGCAATATTTTTTCCTACTCGACCACGGCGGGTTTTTGAGTTGGGATGTGAGAAGTTGATACTATCTCCAACATCAGCAACCGCATATCCTTGTTTTGTAGCTTCTCTGACTAGTACACCGTGTCTATCTTGTGTTGTTATTGTAAACATCGGTTCACCATTTGTTTTGAACCTTCTACCATTTTGTCTTTTTTTTACTCTATCTGGTGTAAGCACTGGTATAACAATTTTAGGTTCTCTCCCACCACCTTGCATAGTGTTTAAAGTTGGGGAAATTCCATTAATATCATATACTCTAGTGACTTGCGGGTTTCCTCCAAAATTATCACTTTTACCTATATTTCCCACTTGGTTTATTTTTCCGTAAGTATTATTTACTAACGCTTGTTTAGGCTCTTTATAGTCTGTAGCTGTCAAGGCTCCTACTATTCCTTTAGGATCATGAACAATACTTCTACTACCTCGTCTTGTTCCGTTAGGGTTTTTAGTGTTACCTAATATCTTTATTGTTGATTGATTATGAAATTCTGTATTTTCTCCTCTGATAGGAAAAACTCTTGAGGTACGTTCTCCTCTAAGATGTCCGATAATGAACACTCGTTCTCTGTTTTGGGGAACTCCGAAATTTTTGCTGTTAAGCACTTGCCATTCAACATCATACCCCAAGTCATGTAAGATTTTAAGCATTCTCTCGAATGTTTTCCCTTTATCGTGTGATAAAAGGTTTCTGACGTTTTCGAGGAATAAATAGCGTGGTTTGATTTGTTCGGTCGCTCTAGCAATTTCATAGAACAAAGTTCCTCTAGCGTCCTCAAATCCCAGTTGCTTTCCTGCGATTGAGAAAGCTTGACAGGGAAATCCTCCACATATAATATCGACTTTTCCTCTAAGTTTTCTAAATTCTTCATCTGTTACCTCTGTTATATCTTTATAATCTATTTCTCCTTCTGTATCGTGAATAGCGTTGTAACTTAATCTTGCGTATTTATCTACCTCGCAATATCCAATACATTTATGTCCTGCTCGTTCCATTCCGAAACGAAACCCTCCGATTCCTGCGAATAAGTCTAAAAAGTTCATTTATAACTATTTCTCCTCCACTTCAATTAATACTTTCATTTTCTCTAATTCTTCTAAAAACTGTAGCGTTCCTATCGCTCGTGATCCTTGATAAACTTCATCTAGCTTTTTAGCAAAGTCTGAATCTAGTTCTATTTGCTTATTTTCATTTAATCTAGCTTTAAATACTATAGTTGATGTTCCTTTTTTAGCTTTTATTTTCACATCGTCTAACCATATCTCTATATTTTCTTTTTCAAATATTCGCTTAATTTTCTCTATTACGTCCTTTTGATTCTCTTCGCTAGTCTTTGATAAATCTGGTAAAGGACATAAATTTGCATCGTATCCATAAAACTGTAACTTATCTTCTGTTGATTCAATCTCTTCAAGAATCCATGTTTGTGACTCGTAACCGTGATTATGAGTTAGAACTATACTTTTTAGATAATCTTCCATTAGCACAACACCTCTTTTATCTCATTTCCGAAAAGTTTTATACACTTTTTAGCTATTTCTTCTGTTTTGAAATATGGAAATTTAGAAAATCTATTTACACCCCACGCTATCTCACATGAAAGCGGCGGGCTATCAAATTCACAGTTCACTATGTAATATTTCTCTTCGTTATCATCTTCCCAGTCAGGCTTCCAACCATCATTTTTAATCTTAGTCCATTGGTGTAGTTTAAATAATAGCTTACGTTCTTTTAAATGTTGTTCAGCTTCTTCTTTAGTTTCGAAAAATAAGCCATCTTCAAAACGTTTTACATCATTCATATTACTTATATCAAAAATTTTACTTAATATTGTGCTTTGAAAATTATCTATACAGTACAATCTTTCACCATCTTCTGGTAACTCGACTTCAAACTCTTTCTTATCATCTTCTAGCTTGCTAATAAATTCATCTCTCAATGCTTTTGCTTTTTCATCATATTCTTTTATTAGTTCTTCTTTATTCATTTTCTAATTCTCCGTTATATTTTGGCATTTCCATCCAGTAAATAATATCATTATCAGTATTTTCAAACCCTATTCCTTCATCAAATTCTACCCACGTATCAATAGTGGTATCAGTAAACCCTCCAGAAGACAAAGGGAAAGTTACTAATACTTCTTTGTCAAGTTCGGGTATATCTCCATCCCATATCTCGTTGGAATATCCTTTAAAAAATTCTTTTTCTTCTTCGTCCATTTCTCTTAAATAAACTTTTTGCCATTTCATTGTTAATCCTCCTAATCATTTACAGTAACTATTTCATTGTTAGGTAGTTTAATTGTTGCTTTTTGTAATGTATCCTCGACTTTATCTTCTTTAAACACCGTTAAACTTAAACCTAAAATAATCAATAACAATCCAAACAAAATTAATGAACCCGTGCTTTCCTCAAATCTTTCCATTATATATCCTCCAACAACTCCTTATTCTCGTATATATTCCCAATTACTTCAATCTCTCTACATCTACTTTCATCAAGGAATAAATATCCTTTTTCATTACCTATTGAAAAGATTTTATAAACCTCGCTTCTTTTAATTACATATATGTCATCGTCATCTTTCACGATGTTTCCAGTGTAGATATAATTTCCGTTTTTGTCTTTTGCCCCTGTGTTTTCTAGAAACTCCACTTCATCATAATAGTAAAATTCGTAAAAACTGTTATCTTCACTAACCCATACTCTATCATCTACGAAACAAATTTCGTCAACTATATATACTTTCTTTTTATTCTTAACAAAAACTTTAGGTCGTAACATTCTAAAAACTCCTTATCTTAATTTATTTTAAAGGCTTGAATTGAGATTCAAAACAAGCCTTATAAATCCTACTTGTTACCTACGAAAATTAATAACACTTTTTTATTCTCGTGAATGCTGTCCAGGATCTTAACTTCTAACACTTTTTCATTTGCTGCATCTAGTCCAATCTCATCAATATTACTGTCTTGAACAAACTCGTTTATATCGTTTGCAAGCATTCCCTCTGTTGTTTCTATTTGTACTACTTTTTTTAAGTTTTCTAGCATTAATTTCTCCTTTGTTTTTGAATTTTGATTTTATTGATTTTTATTGAAAATGTTAAAGACCTAAGTTTAACAATTCAGTTAAACAATCTTCTTTTTCTTCTCTCTTCAAACTCTTAAATATTTCAACTATATCTTTAATTGCTTCTTGTCCGTTGCCTTGTAAGAGCTGCGATACTTCAATCCCTCCTTTCATAGCGATTATTTTTAATCTGTTCTTGTTAGGTAAATGATATCCTTTTTCCCATCTATAAACATCTGATTTCTTAGCATTAACTAACTCTCCGAACTGTTCTAATGTTAATCCTAGATTTACTCTTATATCGTGAATCTTCTTACCTACTATTTTCTTTTGTGCCTCTTTAAAACTCTTATCTTTCATTTTTTTAATGCTCCTTATTTATCAATACTTTTTCTCTTTAATATTTTCTAAATGTATTTACACCGAAGTTGTAAGCTAGTCTATACTCCTGACAAAGACTTTCAACTTTGTTGATAAATCCTAAATAATCTATATCTGCATGAAACTCTCTGATTAATCCTAGAGTTACTTTTAAATGATTATCTAATCTACTCAAAACTAAATTATCTAAGTCATTATTTATCTCGTCTATATCAACTACTTCTCTTTCTACTGGCTTACTTGGTATAGACCATTTATCCTCTAGATTAGTACAAAGTTCTTTGTATAAAACTTCTTGTTTAGCACAATTGTATATTTCCTTGTGTACTTCTGGATAATCTCCGTCTTTTGAAATTATCAACATCAGAACAGATATAGAAGTGTCTTCAAAAGCTCCCTCTATTAAATTAAGTTCCACTAATCTGTTACCTATTAAATCCCTCATTTTTTGTTCAGTCTTCCTATAAGCAATTCCTGGAAAACATATATGAATGGCATACTTATCTGTATAGTTTAATGATTTTAGAATAAATATATCATCAACAACTCCGCTCTTTTTCCACTCGTACTCTTGTTGTATATCCTTTATATCTTGTTCTGGTAGCTCTTTTAACTTTAATGAAAAAGGAGGATTCATAACTACACAATCTGCCTTTACATCTTCTCTAAAGTTAAAGAAACTCATATTGTATATTTCTCTACTTGGAAATAATTCGCTGTTCTTTTCGAATGTATCACAAGAAGCTTTCTGAATTTCAACACCTATTAAGTGTTTAGGTTTAATGTATTGTTCTAATTGTCCGCTACCTATAGCACCATCAAAAACTGTTGGATTATCTCCTACATATTTTTTCACTTTATCTGCTACATATAGTCTTAATTCTTTACCTGTTATAAATTCTGCGTGTTTTTTCGCTATATCTCTGTTGTTATGTTCTATCAATATATATTACCTCTAACGCTTTATTTATTTTTCTCAACGTGCTGTATCTAGGTTTAATTAACCCCTCTCGAACTTCTTGTATAGTCTTTCTATGTAAACCAGTCAACCTAGCTAACTCTACATTAGTTATTTTGTTTTTCTTCATAAACTCATCAAGTTTAGTTCTTGCCATTTTCTTTTAATTTCTTTCTAATAAGTTCTAAGACTTCTTTTGGTTCTTCTTCTACAGGGGTACTAAACTCTACGCTTTCATTACAAAATCTTATTAAACTACCTCCTAGCTCTTTTTTTAAAATTTTCACTATTTCATGGGCATTAACATAAAAAGGTTCAAGATTATTTACATATTTTATATTAAATTTATTCAACTCTATAAATGGTGTACCTACTGTAACATCTTCTATAACTTCTTTATTAGCTACTTCTAACGGTTTTAAAGCTGTTTCTGGCTGTTCTGGGGCTTCTTCTTTGTTTTCTTTTGTAATTTCTTCATAAAACTCTTTAATCTTGTTATAAGATGTTATGCTAGGTCGTCCACCGTTTTCCCATTTATAAACTGATTGAACATTTACACCTAGATTATGTGCTAACATAGGTGCGTTTAAATTGTAATGTTCTTTAATCGTTTTAATCATTTCTTCTACTCTGATCATTGGTTTCAATCCTTTTTCTTTTTTAATTTTTTCAATGTTATTGAATGCTGTGAATAAATTATTCTGAACCGACTGTTGCATATTTTTCTATTCCTTTCTCTTCTTCAACTACTTCTTTAAAATGAATCTCTAACAATTCGACTTCTGTTCTATCGTTCTCAAATAATTCTAGTGGTACTGTGAATTGTCCGTGCGTCCTACTTCTAACTCCCTCTTTGTCCAGTTGATATAGCTTATCATTATATCTAAAGATGATAACTTCTACATCTGTAAAAGTCGGTGCTATCTCTTTTCCTGTAACCATTCTTTTAATTTGCCAAAACTCTTTTTTCATTTTTATTTACCTCTCTCTTTATCGAATTTATGTTCTTGTAACCATTTAGCAAACTCTTTCTTTTGTGCTAATAAGTCGAATCCTGTTTCATCGTAAATAGCTTCTGCTATGTCGTTAGTTGACAATCTTTCTAAGTGAAAATCTTTGAAAATCTCGTACATCTCGTTGTAAAACTCTTCTAATCGTTTCTTGCCATATCCTCTATTTCTTAAAGCTAGTAATGGTATTCCTAGCAATTTCACAAATAAGCCTTGATATACTAAGTCCTCCATCTCTTTTTCTTTTTGCATTAATTCTTCTTCCATCCGTCTAACTTCTGGCTCTAGTTTCTTTATTGCATCGTTTCTAACGATATTCGTAAAAGCTGTAGGATTCGCAAGAACTAGATTCGATTTTCTAAACTTCTTGTTTCCTCCCTTTTTCTTCTTCTTACTCTTTGTCATTTACTAACTCCTCTATCTCTTTATTTAACTCATTATCTATTGTTTCTACTTCGTTTATTTTAATAATTAAACCGCTGTGCCTATGCCATCTCTTTTTAATTGTTAAATCAGTTATTAAGCTGTCGTCCTTGTAATAACCTAGCTTACACATTATATCTTGTAGCAGCTTCTGTAAGTTGTCTAAGTCTGGTCTAGTCGCTTTTCTTTCTCCGTCTTTAGATTTCTTTGTGTGAGGAAACAACCACGTTACACTTAATTTAATAGGTGTGTCATAAGTCTTGCGTGGCTGTCTCCCACTTAATGCTCTTACTAGTAAATCTTCTGACTGCTTAATTTTCGATGTTTTGTAAAATGTTTTAGTCTTTGTTGAAAACTTCTTTTGCTGCGCTGTAGTTTTTGGTACTTCGTCCATCTTTACATAAAATTTCAATTTGTTTAACTCTCCTAATCTTCTAACCAATTATAGTTAAATTCATAATTTTTAGTTTTTGTAGAATTGTACAAACTTGCGATTACATAGTTTTCAAAAATATTAATTTTTTTAGTTTTTAAGATTTGCTCCGTGCAGTAATTTATATTTTGTTCAGTTAAGTTAGAGAAACGCTCTTTAATGCTTGATACTGCTACGCTCTCGTTGTTTATGCTATACTCTTTGTTATCGTCTGTAGCTTGTATATTGCTTATAACTTGCTTAACATCTTGCTTTATAGCTTTAAACCAAAAATCATATAAATCTATATCTAGCTTTAACTTAACTTTATCAAGCATTAAGTTATTACTAAGTATCTCTTTGATAAAGTTATTATAATTATTATATATATTAATCTTATAATTAATCTTATTTATGGTTGGTGCATTTTGCCCTAACGGTTGGTGCATTTTGCCCTTACCTAGTTGGTGCATTTTGCCCTGTCGGTTGGTGCAAATTGCCCTAACCTCTGTTTCATTTTTTACTTTTGAGGTTGGTGCATTTTGCCCTAACTCTGAATTTCGTATTTGATTTTCAGTTTTATCTTTTTTTGTTTCTTTAATATTAATATTTTTGTCTAATTTAAGGTTATAAACTTCATCTATTTTTTTGTAATTTACTCTGTATAATTTTCCGTTTTTGTGTTTTTGTGTAATTATGTAATTCTCTTTTTCAAGTTTGACTAATGCTCTTTTTAGAGTGTCCACTCCGAAACAAAACTTAAAATCTCTTTCATACATTTGATTTACTGAACTGAATAACCAGTATTCATTGTCTATAAAAAGCTCATTCTTTTTCTCGTTAATCGTTGTCCAGTAGTCAATCTGTTGTAATATCAAAGCTTCATTTACCTTTCCTTTTCCTAAAACTTCTAACAACTGTAAGTTCAGTAATAATACCTTTGATTCCTTATTATTAAATACATTTGACATATTCTATTCATTTTGGAATGGATTCTGAACTGTCGTAAAATCAAAGTCGTTAGGGTTGAAGTTATTTCCAAAATTATCAAAGACTGTATTATTATTCTTAAGCCCTGTGTTGTTGAAGTTCATTCCTTGTTGTTGATGTTGTTGATTAATTACATCCATTGCGTTAGGTTGGTTTTGATTGAAGTTGTTGAAATTGTTATTTGTTGGTTGTTGCTGTTGTCCTTGATTTCTTGTATCTAAAAATTGAATGTTGTTAGCAATTACTTCTGTTCTGTAAATTGTGTTTCCGTCCTTACCTTGAAAGTTGCTAACTTGAATACTACCTACAACTGCTATTAAACTACCTTTACCACAATATCTAGCTAAGTTTTCTGCTTGTTTATTAAAAGTCTTGCAGCTTATAAAATCTGCTTGTTGTTGCCCGTCTCGTCCTTTGAAAGCTCTATTTACTGCTAAAGTAAAGTTTGTATATGCTTTCCCACTTTCTGACATTCTTAAATCTATATCTTTTGTTATTCTTCCTACTAATACTACATTATTGATCATTGAATTTTATCTCCTTTATTTTTTCTATAATTTCTAATACTTCTTCTTTTGTAAATAGTTCTATTTCAATTTTCTTTCCTATACTTTTTTTCGGCAACCATAAAACATAACCTTTATAATTGCTGTAATTAGATTCATCATAAGCTATTAAATAAAGTGATAACTGATACTTTAAATACTCTTTATTTAGCTTTGATGTAGTCTTTACATCATAGATAATGTTATCTCCTACTCCGTCTACACGTCCGCAGTATATATCTTTGTAAAGAACAAACATTTCTTTATCTAATGTTTCAAAGTCTTTTATCTTTTTATATTGTTTAATTGCGTTTTCTTCATAAACGTTGCTTGTTTGCCATTCTATCCCATCTTCTAAGCTCTCTATTAGGAAGTGTACTCTAGTTCCATAATTCCCAGCTTGTTGTAATATGCTGTAAGGTACTCCCTCGTATTGCTCTCCTAATAAGTATTTTATACATTGAGTAACACTCAACAACTTCTTATCATCTAAATAATAAGTGTGTGTTACTTCATCGAATTTAAAGTTGTAATTTGATGTTGACATTTTCTGATATTTCCGTTTCTTTTACGTATTGCTCATATAAGAATGGGTTGTCTGCTTTAAAATCGCTACTGTTAAATGATTTTCTAAAGTAAGCAGGTTTAACACTAACTTTCGCTACATCATTCTCAAACTTATCTAAATTATCAGTTTTCATCTTCAATAGTATTTCTTGTCTTACTTCTTCTTTCTCGATATTTAGCATATCTATTTTTTCATTTATTTTTTTATACTTTGACAAAAGTTTTTCCATAATTCCTCAAGCTCCTTATCTGGTATTTCTTCTAACGATTCAACACTTAAATTCTTTTTCTTTAACCAACCATCTATTTGACTTAATTCAACTTTGTGTGTATGCATTGTTGAAAGTGCTTCGTTTCGGTTGAATTTAGTAGCTACTTTAACCGCCTGCGGTGTAGGTTGATAATTCTGTATATTTTGTTCTAAAACATCACTTTCCGCTATTTCTAGTGCATTCATATATAAATAACGTTTGCTGTATGTTATTATCCCTCCTATAGTTTGCATATTAGCTCCTACAGTAGTCTGGCTTGGTATTGTGTACTGAACTTTTTCGTTTGTGTCTAAGTCAGTAAATGTTATCTTTGCGCTATCCTTATATAAGGTAAAATGCGGATATAATTTTAAACTATCAAATATTTCATTCGCTATAGGTAAAAAGTCTGACAGCTCAAAATATTTTTGATTAGTATATTTATTGAATCCTGTTTTTTTAATTTTCTTTTTTTGCAATAATACTCTTGCTTGTAAAAGTTTTTTCATTATTATTTTTTTCTCCTTAAATACTCGGTAAAACTCTCTATTATTTCTAGCTCTTCTTCTTTATTTAAACTTGTAAATGCGTTCTCTACTTCTGTGTCGTATGGGTACGAATCCGCAAAAATACATATTGTAGAAATTATAAAATCGTCATCTAGCTCTTTCAATTTATCTAGTACTATTTCTTGATCTCGATTCAGTTTATTTAGCTTGTTAAATGGTCGAATACTCTTCGATTCAATTAACTCGTCTATATCATCTCTTTTTACTTCTAGCAGCCTTACATCTTGCTTACACTCTTTTAATAGCTCTATCGCTATATTTAAGCTATCTTTAGCTGCTTTTAATTTGTTTACCTCCATTATTCCTCCTATTGACTTTTTATTTTATTTATTTTAAAATGTATGTAAGTATATTTTTTAAGTGGCTGTTTTTTAACAGCTGCTTTTTTTTATTTGTTTTCTTCTGCTAATTTAAAAATTTGTCTAAAGGAATCAATCAAAACAACGTCCATTAAGTCTTTTATAATTTTGTCTATTCTTTCCATCTGTTCTACTGTAACTTTACCTTTCATAGTTTTAGCTAATTCTTTTATATCCATTGCTAACATTATATTTAATTGACTTTCTGTAGCTGCTCCGTTCATAATCTCAGTGTAAAAATCTACTATTTCTTTATTTATTTTCATTGTTAAACCTCTCTATTTTTCTTTTACAAAACTTCCGTCTATCATTTCTCCAGTTCGTTTTGAAATGGTATTGTATGCTGTTTCTATACATTCAGTGAGTTCTAGCTTGTACTCTTTCGCTAAGAAGTCTAAGAACTCTATATATTTAGCTAGTTTTAAATCTAAGTTATAAATCGTTTCAGATGTGAACATGTCATAAATGCTTAAATCTAATCTTTTAAGCTCTGTTACATAGTGTTTGTAGTCTGTGCTTATAGGTAAGCTAGTGTCTCTAAGTTTGATAAGTCTAAAGATGATATAAGGGTTTTTAGCTCTCATTTGTGTTGAGATAGCTAGTGTAACGTAAACATCTCCTATTGCATCCTTAATCTCTTCTATAGCTTGTTTATTTCCGTTCTCGTAGCTTTCTATAGCTGTCTGTAGTTCTAAACATTCCTCACTTGATTTTAGTAGTTGTTTAGTTAGCCTACCATCTTTTAATATTCCTTTTTCTTTTGCCCAGTCTATAATGGGTGTGAAATAATCGTAATGTTGTTTTTTCATTTAATACCTCCTAAAAATATTTTTTGCTAAACTCTTTATCGAATAAAAATTGAATCATTGCAATTGATCCTGTTGCCACTCCTCCGATTAATTGCCAATCTACATTTGTTAATGTCAAGAAGCAAATACTCACAACGGCTACAGTCCAGTAAATAACGTTTAATTTATCTTTTTTAATTTTTCTTTTAAGCATTTTGTCGCTCCTTCTCTCTATTCTTTTGATTTATATAGTTATAAATTCTAACTTTGTTAAAAGTCTTATTTGTTGTTAAAGTCCCCTGGATGAATAAATAAGAATCTTCAAGCCCTTCAATTTCTTTAATAAATTTATTGAACTTATCTTTTGATTTGTCCATTTCTAGAAATTTCCGTAAGTCATTTCTTTTAACCCAGTGGGACGGATTTTTTACCTTATCTAAATAAGCATTGTAAGGTTCTTGCATTTAATCACCTTCTTTCAATTTGTTTAAGTCGATATCTAACACCTTTGCTATTTTAATCGCATGGTCTAATCTTGGACACGATGTATTTCCATTGACTAAAGAGTATAAAGTTTGCTGAAATATTCCTGTCTCCTTTGACAGCTTATATACCGACATGTTCTTTTCTTCTAAACGTTCTTTTAATATGTTGTAAAACTCTTTCATAAATGTTTGACCTTCTTCCACTATATTGATATAATTAATTTGAGTATTTCCCGGAAATCAAATTCTACTACTAAACCTTTCTATGAAATACTCAATATCTCAGAAAGGAGGTAAATTATATGAATTATATTTTTAAAACCATTCAATTTTGGTTATCTTTTCTGTTCTACGTGATTCTAATACCATATAGCTTTTTTAGATTTCTAACTAGATACCTGGAATATCTTGTAAAAACTGATAAAAATGTTGCCTTTGTTACAATATTTAAAAGTTTTGACTCAAATACACTAACATCATTTTTTATGTGTTTATTCTTGAGTTCGTTATTATTTATTGTCCCTCTATTATTTTTTAGATACCACAAAGATAAATTTCCACAATATGATACAATGCATTATTACCTAATAAGATTATTTATAATAACTTTTATAGTCTTATTTAGTTCATTAGGTTTAAATGAAGTTCAATTTTCATTTTTTAGTGCTTTTGTCGGTTTTTTTGCTCTTATTACTCAACAAATATTTAAAAAATGATAAATTGTCCGTAATATAAAATATATAAAATATTAAACCTAAGTAACTTAACTCAAAAATAATAAATGCTATAAATTCGTTAATCGTTGTCATCCTTTTTCCTCATTTGCAAGTTGAGATAAACATTCTTCTAATTTCTCAACTTGTATTTTCATTTCTTCTATAAGTTCTTTATACTCATCTAAATTAGTAATAGTAATTTTAATTTCCATTGAATCACTCCTTTTACAATAAATCAACTTAAACTTGATTTACTTTTTAAAAAAAATAACGTTAGGATCTACCTTGTATAATTCACATAATCTTTGAAAATCATACCAGTTTATATTTTTTCCTCCTCCTTTTTCCCAGTTGAGAATAGTGGCTGGATGTTTTCCTAACAATTTAGCTACATCTGTTTGAGTGTAGCCTGCGTTTACTCTCGCACTTTTTAAGGATAATTTCACTAATTACACCTCCTTTTCTTGTTGTACCTTTATTATAAATCAACTTTAAGTTGATGTCAAGTGTTTTTTTAAAAAAAACTTGATTTTTTTTGTTTTTTACTTGATTTTTTTCAAGTTAAAGTTTATAATTACTTATAAGAGAGGTGTTAAAAATGAGTGAAAAAGAAATTCAAAGTATTTTCTCTAAAAAATTAAAATACTATTTAAAGTTAAGGAATAAAACTCAACTTGATTTAGCCAAAGCAATAGGAGTTAGTAACACTACTATAAATAACTATGTTAAAGGCTACAACACTCCTAGAATGGATAAAATAGATAAGATTTGCAATTACTTAAATATAGAAAGAAGTAATTTATTAGAAGACAAAGAAGAAAATAACAATACATCACAAGGAATTAAAATCCCAGTATTAGGAACAGTCGCAGCAGGAATACCTATTTCAGCTGTTGAGGATATATTAGACTACGAGGAAATACCACAATCTTGGCAAAATCAAGGTAAATTCTTTGGGTTAAAGATAAAAGGTGATAGTATGGAGCCTCGTATGGAAAGTGGAGATGTAGTAATAGTAAAGCAACAATCAGATGCTAACAGTGGAGATACAGTAATTGTATTGGTTAACGGAGATGATGCTACTTGCAAAAGACTTGAAAAAACAGATAACGGAATTATGTTGGTATCTACTAACCCTAAATATCCCCCTATATTTTATTCATTAGAAGATATTCAAACTAAACCAGTTGTGATATTAGGAAAAGTTGTGGAGTTAAGACAAAAATATTAAGATAGCTTTAATTAGCTATCCATTATGGTTAAATAACCACCAAATAATTTTTAAGGAGAAAATATATTATGTTTTTTAAAAAAAATCCAGAAAAAGAAAGACTTAAACAGGAGCGTAAGCAAAAAGAGTTAGAGCTAAAAGAGAAAAAGAAACAAGAAAAAGAATTAGCTAAACTCAAAGATAAAGAGGCTACCAAAGAGAACTTAAGAAGAAGAAAAGAGTTTAAAAAAACAAAATCATTTATTTATATAACATTTGATGAGATTTCTGAGATGTTTAAATTAAGTAATGATTTTTTTAGAGTATTTAAATTCGATGAGTTAATTGATTATAAACTTATTGAGGATGGTGCCAAAGTAGCTCAAGGCGGTGTATCTGTTGGGAGAATTGCAGCAGGCGGTTTATTATTAGGCCCTACAGGAATGTTAATCGGAGGCCTAACAGGTAAGAAAAAACTTGAAAATCAAGTTGCTGAATTAAAAATTGAAATCACAGTAACTGGTAATAATGAGGGAATTTACTCTATTAATTTAATTGATAAACCTGTTAAAAAAGATAGCTGGACTTACAAGGGAAGTGTGGGAGAAGCTAAAAGGATTATAGAATTTTTCGATAAAATTTCAAACGTTGAATAAATTTTTTGTGTTGTTACTTTAAATAAAAAAACTCCCCCACCGGCCAAAGTAAGAGAGTTTATAGAATGTGTATGATATACACATACAATCTATTAATAGTATATCATACACATCTTATCTAATCAAGAAAGGATGTGTATTTTATGTATAGGGAAATTACCCACAATGGAAAATACAGGTATATTCAATCGTATAAAGATCTCAGCGGGAAAACCCGTCGAGTATCAGTTGTTAAAAATAATAAAACTAGAGCTACTGAGAAAGAGGCTTATGATGAATTACAAGAAAAGATAGAAAAACTATTAAATCCTGAAGTTATTAACAAGCCTTTAGGATTTTATAAAGAAAAATTCCTGGAATTCAAAAAAGCTACACTAACCCACCATTCATATTTAATTTATAAATCCTATTTACAAAAATTAGATGATAATGAAAAGCTAGAAAACATTACTAAAATTAAATATGAAAAAATGATAATCGAATATAGGAGCTGTTACTCTCCAGAGGCTATTAAGTTTATAGTAAGATTATTTAATAACCTATTCAAGTTTATTAAAAAATACTATGTTAAAAGCTTTGACGTTACTTTGGAATTCAAGCTAACAAAAGAAGAAAAAGCTGAAAAACTACAAAAAATAAAATATCTAGAAAAAGATGAGATCCCTAATATTTTATCTAAAATAGAAAATAACACTGTAAGGAATGTAGCTATAGTTCAACTACATACAGGATTAAGAATCGGGGAAGTGTTGGCACTAACTCCTAAAGATGTTGATTTTGATAATAAAACTATTTCTGTTAACAAAACTAAATTACAGAATGGTAAATTATCAGCACCAAAAACATTAAGTAGTATCCGAACTATAGAAGTATCAGATTATATATTGGGCATAATTCATGATTTTATATCAAGTGATGAGTTTATATTCCAGGTTCACTACAACACAATAATTAATCATTTAACATTACAAAATATAACATCTCATATGTTTAGGCATACACATGTAGCTTTACTTATTGAGGCGGGAGTACCAATTAAAGTTATTTCAGAACGTCTTGGCCATTCAGACACTAGTATAACTCTTAGTATTTATACACATGTCACGGCTAACATGAAAGTTGATTTACAGAACAAATTAGAAAAAGCTTTCCCTATTTTTTCCCCATAAGTAAAATAAAATAAAAATAAACGCTGTTAACTCAATGATTGACAGCGTTTTATATTTAACTACATAATTATATCAT
>CAUUEM010000004.1:0-30589 GCA_963544045.1 uncultured Gemella sp.
GGTTAATTATTTCAACATTAGTTTCTAATAAATTAAAAATGTTTTGTTGTAATCTCACATAATTGCTATCAACATCAACAGAAGTTATCTCTTTTTCACCTTTTACTAATGCAGCAATATTAATTAATAAACTACCACTTCCACTAGCTAAATCAGTTATAGAAACTTTCTTATCTCCATAGATACATTCTATTAAGTGACTTATATACATCGTGATTACTTCAGGAGTAATATCATAGCTTGGATTATTTAATTCTTTTAAAGCTTTTAATAGTAAAAATTGATAAACTTTTCTAATTGTTTCTTTATCATAGTTATCTACTATATCAAAATAATCATCATCGTTTTCTAATGTTAAATACTTTATTAATCCTTCGAAATACAAACCCTCACCTTTTATTTCTTCTACTTCTTTATCTATTTTAAAAAATAATTTCTCTAAATCTGACATAGTTCCTCCTATTCATTTTCTATTATGTTTCTTAACGTTGGTTCTAATCTTGATATTATCCCTGTTACCAATGCATTTCCCATCATAAAGTATCTTCTACGCGAAGGCATAGTATTAGTCCAATTCGGCGGAAACATTTGTATCATTTCACACTCAACTTCTGTTAAAATTCTATATTTTTTATTTTTATCATCAAATATAATATGAGAAGATCTATTTACTGTTCCTTCACTAGTTAACATTGTTCTAGCTGGTTCATCCATATTTTCAGGAAAACTCATGGTTCCTTCACTATAAATATATTTATGACCATTCTTACTTTGTCGTTCTATTCTTTTTGATCCTTTTAAATATTTCCATTTTTCTAACTTTTCTTCTTCAGCAAAATATTCACTTAAATCTTTTTCATTATATTTACTAGCATATTTCAATAGTTTTTTTAATGTGTACACTTTTTCTTTTTTAGGTGTAACTGATTTATGAAAAACTTTCCCATCTATCATCATTCCAAAATCTGAAAATTTTCCATCTTTATAATTATTAGTTACATCTACTGTATCTTTATATTTATTTAAATCTACTTCACTGTATATTCCTAAATCACTTTCGGTTGGAAAGACTTGTTCAAATATACTATTATCTAAATCAATCTCTTTAGATAAATTAGTTGAGTACTTCATATTTTTCTTAGAAGCAAAAATAAACACCCTTCTTCTCTTTTGAGGCATTCCATAATCTCCGGCATTTACAACTCTCCATTGTACATAATAACCTAATTCATCAAACGTCTTTAACATTATAGCAAAATCTCTACCTCTTGCAGAAGCTGGAGATTTTAAAAGTCTATCAACATTTTCTAAAAGAACAAACGGAGTATTTTTCTCAATTAATGTATCTCTTATATCCCAAAAAAGAACCCCTTTCTTACCAGCAATTCCTTTTTCTCCACTTAAAGAGCGGGCAACAGAATAGTCTTGGCAAGGAAATCCTCCTACTAATAATGAGTGATTAGGAATACTCTTCTTATCCACTTTATTTATATCCTCATTTGAACATTCACCATCCTGAAATCTCTCACTATAGCATTCAAAAGCATGCTGAGCTTTTGTAGAAGGTTCATATTGATTTGCCCATACAAAATTCCAACCATTTTTCTCTATGGCCTTTCCGGTCTTCTTATTAAAATCTGTTATATTATTTAATCCAACTCTAAAACCACCTACACCTGCAAATAGTTCCACTACATCTAAATTCATTTTATTCTCCTTCTAAAACATCTGCGATTACTGATAAAATGTATTCTTTATTTAACCAAAAGCATTGTTTAGTCATTTTATCTCTATTTGGCAATTCATCCATATCCCCATCTGTTCCATTTCCATATTTAACTCCATTTATATAATACGCTGATTTTTGCGCATGTGGTCTTAAATGAAATATCTTTGTTTCTTTTGATTTCAAAAGATTATTTTTAATTTTATTTTTATTTATTTCAAACTCTACACCATCTAAAAACTGTTTTTGATATTTTTCCCATTCACTTTTCCCAATACCTTCTAAATCTCTAAGCGGCATATTCCAAAACTTAGCTCCGGCTAGTTCATAATTCCCTTTATCATTTTCCTTAAATATTACAAACAAAAATCTCTTTTCATAAAAATAATCATATAACTCCGACGTATCAAATTGTTCTTTAATAAAATCTAAAATTTTAAATTTCGGGAAAGACATACTCTCTCTTGGCATCCCATTTTTACTAATTCGAATAGTTTTAATTTCTATATTTGCTTTTTTAAATTCTTCTACATTTTCAGTTTTTACGCCTAAGATTTTAGATACTAGGCTACTATTCGCTTGTTTCGATTTACTATTAACATTAAATTTAGTATAAAGCTGTTCTTCAAAATATCCTTTATACTCATTTAATCTGTTTATAACAATAGAATCAAAACTTTCTTCACCTAATGTAGAATTTTGTAAAAAAGATTCATATGTATCTATATTTCCAATGATATAATGATTAATTACATACGTCATATAAGATTGTTTTAAAGAATATGCCCTTCTTTTAGCTGGAATATCACTATAATATTGCTTCTGTTCACTTTTGGCTGCTGTAGCACCTTTAGTACAGGCTCCTAAATACCTAGTATCCCCTTCTGAGAGTTCATGGGCCAAACCTTTTTGTATTTTTTTTATAATAAACTCATAATCTTCTTTAATAATAAGGAAGTCATCTCGACAGTTTTCAGCTAAAATTGAAAATAATTTTACATACTCTATTCTATACTCTGTTCTTAACATATCTTTTTCCCTTAAATATAGAATCAACAGTATCAATCTCAATTTTTCAATAACATGAGATTTTTCAAAGACTTGTTCAACAGGACTGTCATTAGGAATCATTGTAATAACTAATCTCTCGCCTGCCCTAAATTCTCCATTCTTCTTTTTTTCAAGAGGTGTTACTTTCAATTCTGTTCCTGCTTCTAAAAAATCCGGGTTGGAGTCACTATTTGGTTTATAATAAAAATAAAACTCTTCTAAAAGATTTCCAAGACTACCTTTTCCTCTTGGATTATTAAAATATTCTATCTTCTCTTTTAAGTCATTATTTTCAGAATAAATCATCTCAGATTCTTTTACAATACTGTCATGGTAATATCCTTTTAACACTTCTGAAAATTTTTTTCCTTCTAATTTTTTAGCATATTTTTCTATATCTAATGGATTATTCTTATCATATGGTAAATTCTCCACTATATACTCTCCTTGTTAAATAATAATAATAATTATACCATAAATTCCAAATCAAATAATCTATTATATATTATTTTGGTTGGTTTTATTTATTAAAAAAATCATTCAGTAAGTTAATCTCATCATTTTCATAGTACTCATGATATAACTTATCTAACATCACTTCATCAATTATATTTTTTTCTGTGTATATGACAGCTTTAATATATTCTTTATAATTTTTACGGGATATTTCTTCGATAATATTAGCAATTTCTCTATAATCCATATTGTATGCTCCCTTTAATTTTCTACATCAGATCCTAACATTTTTTATTATTTATGTCAATAAAATATTATTATTTTTATAAAAATTCAATTTAGAAACACAAAAAAAGACGATACTTCTATCGCCTTCTTTATTTTATAATTTCTTAATTAATCGCTTTTGAGTTTTATCGCATACATAGCCAATACTTTCATAGAACTTATGCGCCTCTATGCGTCGAACATTTGAGTTAAGTCTAATATAACTAATATTATTCTTCAAAGCATAATCTTCTATAGAGCTCATAAGTTTTTTTCCTATTCCTTGCCCTTGAAAATTAGAATTCACTGCTAATCCAAGTATATTTAGCCCAGTATCCATATACAAACTTTCATAAAGTTCAGCATGAACAAAACCAATAATTTTTCTTGTTTGTTCATTTTCAAAACCTATTATAATATTGTGTTTATTATCATTAGTCAATTTTTCTATTTGTTTTTTTACAATATCTAAATCAACATCATATCCTAATTCAAAGTTACTAATACTTTGAATTTCTTGGGCATCAAATATAGTAATATTCCTTAGCATTTTTCTTACCTAAAACAATTACTTAGATACTTCTATTAACGCTTGTTTTACTAAATCAAATTCACGTGTGCGAAGTGTTCTCATATCAAGAATTAATTCATTATCTTTAATTCGTGTAATTATTGGAATCTCAACTTCTAATAGACGGCGCTCTAAATCTGTCGCACTTAGTTTAGGGTGTTCTAATTTTATTACAATGCTTTCTAAATAGCTTGCTGGATAACTTCCTCCACCTACTTCGGCTTTATCTTCAGCTATAGTAATTTTGAAATCTAAATCACTAAGTTTGGTTTTCAATACATCGGCTTTCCCAAATAGGCGCTCTTTTGATAATGAAATCATATGTAGTGTCGGAATATGCTCCAATGCTTCTTTTTCGTCTAGATATAATTTTAATGTTGCTTCTAATGCAGCTAGCGTCATCTTGTCAACACGTAAAGTACGAGTAAGTTGGTTTTTTTTCATCTTATCAATGTATTCTTTTTTACCAACTATTATTCCTGCTTGTGGTCCACCTAATAGTTTATCTCCACTAAATGTTACAATATCTATTCCGCTATCTAATACTTCTTTAACAGTAGGTTCATAAGGTAGTCCATATTTAGTAAAGTCTATGAACTGTCCACTTCCTAAATCATTTATCGATACTATCTCATTTTCACGAGCAAGATATGATATTTCTTCATTAGACACATCTTTAGTAAATCCTAAGATTTTATAGTTACTAGTATGAACTTTTAATAATGCACCAGTATTGTCATTAATGGCATTTTCATAATCTTTTAAGTGTGTTTTGTTAGTAGTACCTACTTCAACAGGTGTTCCACCACTTAATTTAATAATTTCAGGAATTCTAAACGCCCCGCCGATTTCCACTAGCTCTCCACGAGATACGACGATTTCTTTATCTTTAACTAATGTATTTAAAGTTAACATTACTGCCGCTGCATTGTTATTAACTACAAGGACATCTTCTGCTCCTGTTAATTTTTTGATAATATCAATTAAGTGAACATATCTACTACCACGTTTTTTATTTTCAATATCAAACTCAAGATTCGAATAATTAAATGCTACACTTTCAATATTTTCTTTAATTTTTTGGCTTAATAAACTACGACCAAGGTTAGTGTGTAGTATAGTTCCTGTAGCATTAATCACTCTTCGTAAAGAATTTTTATCTTCTTTTTCTACTTTTTTAGAAACTTCACTTACTATAATCTCTAGACTTGGTACTTCAGTTAACTCTTCATTTAAGATAGCTTGCTTAACTTCTTCTATATGACTTTTTATTGCTGATTTAACAGCTACTTCATTATATGCTTCTATAAGATCTTGAATTTCATCTAATAATAATATTTTATTAATCGCTGGAATTTTTGATAATAATTGTCTTGTCATATCGTTTCTCCTAAATTTCCTTTGCAATTGATTTAATTGCCTTAATAGCATAATCTACTTCTTCTTCTGTATTCATACTTGAAAAAGAAAATCTAACAATACCCTGTTCTTGTGTCCCTAATACTTCATGCATTAACGGCGCACAATGAGCTCCTGGTCTAACAGCAATATCATATTCTTCTGCAAGAACATCCGCTACATCCGATGCTGATATCCCTTTGAAGTTTAATGCAACTACCGCTGTTCTATCTTTTGTAAAATCTCCATAGAATTCTAAGCAATCTAAGTCTTTTAATTCATTATAAAACTTATTCGCAAAGTCTATTTGTTTTTTATAAAGATTATCTATACCATGCTTATTAATATATTTTACACCTTCGTGTAATCCTAGAATTCCAGAAGTATTAAGTGTTCCCGCTTCTAAACGTAGCGGATACTCTCCAGGATGAACTTTATCGAAAGTTCTTACCCCACTACCTCCAACTTTATATCTTCTAATTTCAGGCTCTTTTAATCTTACGCAAAGCCCACCTATTCCTTGAGGACCGTATAAACTTTTATGCCCTGTAAAACATAAAACATCAACACCTAATTTATCTACATCAATCGGTACTACTCCTGCTGTTTGAGAGGCATCTACTACTGAAATAAGGTTATGTTTTTTACAAATAGCTACTACTTTTTCTAAATCTACTATATTACCAGTAACATTAGAACTGTGTGTTATTGCAATCATCTTTGTATTTGGTTGAATAGCTTTTTCTAAATCAGCATAATCAATCATTCCTGTTTTATCGCCTTTTACGACAGTATATTCACAACCAATAGTCTCATGAGCAAGGTAAATTGGTCTTAATACAGAATTATGCTCCATAGATGTAGTAATTACATGATCTCCTTTATTTAAAAGTCCTAATATAGCGATATTTAAACTTTCTGTTGAATTATTTGTAAATACCAATCTATCTTCTTCTTTTAAACCAAAGAATTTAGCTATATCACTTCTTGCCATAAATACTTCTCTAAAAGCATTATTTGCTTCATAATAGCTACCACGTGATGCATTAGCATACTTAGCCGAAGCTAGTACTTCATATACCTTGTCAGCTACTTCTTTTGGTTTTTTTAGAGATGTTGCTCCATAATCAAAATAATAACTCATATCTTACTTTGTTGAATTAAATTATTAATCCAACTCTCCCTCCTTTTATTTATTCTTAACTAAAACTCGGTAATTTTCTACTCTTCGAGTTATCCCTAGTTTATCAATATATTCCAAAATTGCCATAGAATATTTTCTACTTGATCCTGTCATATCACGAAACTCTGCAAGTGTCATTTTCTCAGCATTTTTAAAGTGTTCATTTACTTTTTCTATAGCTTTTGCTAGAACATCACGATGTAATACTAAATCAGCATCAAGTCTGATAATTGTATTATCTACTAATGAATCTAGTAATTCTACACTAGCTTTCACACCGTTAGTTAGTTCTTTTATTGTAGGTGGTGTAAAGCCACCATTTAATAATTCTTTTTCTATTCTTGCTTTCTCAGCTAATTGTTTCTTATCATAATTAACCACGAAATCTTTTTCAGCAACTAAGTTACCTTCTAAGCGTACTTCATTATTTTTAATAAATAAGTCTATTAATTCTAATACTTCTTTTTGAGAAAGTTTAAATTTAGAAATTATTTCTACCTTAGGTATTCCTACTTTTAATTTATAACGTTTATGATAATCTAAAAGTAATTTTTTAAGTTTTTCTAGTACCTCATCATATTTTTTCTTGTGGATATACCCAAGTTTTGTCTCAAAAATATTACCACTAGTTACTAACTTACCTAATTCTTTCACTGCTTCCCCTTCAGAAAGCTGCAGATCTTTAATAATCTCATTTTTTAATACTATATAATTTGAGTGTGATAATAAATAATTTTGAATTAAATCTCCAGAATTACCTTCTAGTTGAACTTTTAATTTTTCTAAAATTTCTTCATTAAATCTACTATGTTTTTTAGGACTAGCATCTAGAATTACACCACCACCTATTGTTACCATAGGAGAATAAGTACGTATTATAAACTTATCATAATTTTTTACAGCTATTTCTTCTTCTAAACGAAGTTGCACAAAACCATTTTCACCAGGTTTTATCGATTCAGTTCCTAGTGGTACAACCCTAGCCATAACTTCTACAGTACCTACATAAATTCTAACTCTGTCCCAAAGTTCAAGATTAGCTCTATCATCATTGGTTAGTTTAATTTCACTATCAAGCATGTAAGTTTTAACTAAACTACCTGCAGTCGCTAAAGTATCTCCACGTTTTACGTCATCAAATTTTATATTAGATAAATTTATCGCTGTTCTTTGTCCAGCATATGCTTTATCTACATCTTGTGAGTGAACTTGAATATTTCTAACTTTTGCTTTTACTTCTTTTGGATAAATAACTAATTCATCCCCAACACTAATACTACCTTCCGTTAATGTTCCGGTTACAACAGTACCAAACCCTTTAACTTGGAATGAACGGTCGACATTAAGACGTGCATTTTTTTCGATATTTTTTGCTTCAATATCATTTGTTTTTTTATCAATAGTATCTAGTAGTACATCTATTCCTTTTCTACTAATTGAATCTACTTCTATTATCGGTGCATTTTCTAATGCACTTCCTTTTGTAAATTCTCTGATATCCTCTTTTACTAGCTCTCTATATTCCTCTTCTACAAGGTCTATTTTAGTCATTACAATTATATAATTTTCTATTCCTAGTAAAGTAAGAATATCGATATGCTCTTTTGTTTGCGGCATTATCCCTTCTCTTGAATCAACTAGTAATAATACTAGATTTATACCACTTACACCTGCAAGCATATTTTTTATAAATTTCTCATGTCCAGGAACGTCAACAACTCCACATCTTTTTCCACTTGGAAGATCAAAATAAGCAAACCCAAGATTTATCGACATACCTCTTTCTTTTTCTTCTTGAGTCGTATCTGTCTCAATTCCACTTAGCGCTTTTATTAACGTTGTTTTTCCATGGTCTATATGACCAGCTGTTCCTATTATTACGTTATTATTCATACAATTCCACCTTTATTTTTTAAAAGAGTAGAGATCCTCATATTAATTTTTTTATAATTATATTTCATAATCTCTACTCTCAAAAAAACTATTTTAATTTATAATCTTCTAGTTCCGTAACTATTCTCTTTATTCCGGCTTTTCTCGAATAGTACAATCCTTTATATTCTATTTGTTCATCTACTAACATTTTCACAAGACTATCAAATTTTTCCCAAGCAGTTTTCAGCATAAATCCACAACCCGCTGATATAGATGGATGTGTTGGGATAAGTGATGCATCTATCTTGCGTTCAGCACAGATATTATCCGCTTTTATAGAATCATGTGTACTATTAAATACTACTAAACCTTCTTCTATCATATTACCTCCTATGGTTGAATAATTTTGTTAGCTTTTCTCATATCTTCAACAATAAAGTACATATTAGTTGGGTTACCAACAGCTAAATCTATTTTATTGTAATCTATACAAGCACCACAACAAACTATTTCTACACCATTATTTTCTAATTCTTTTAATTCATTTAATACATGGCTACGTTCTTTATCCACTAGAATTGCTCCGTCATTAAAGAATATTATTTTTTTAGGTAAAACTTCTTGTTCACTTAAAGCATAAAGGTAACCTTTTATTAGTCTTTTTCCTAGTTCTTCGCTACCATGTCCCATTTGTTTTTTATTAATAACTACTATATAGCTATCATCTTTAACAGCCACAACTGATTCTTCTTTTTCAGTTTCTTCTCTAGTAATTACTACTTTAAATCCTTCTTCTAAGTCTGAAACTTCAAAAGTATAATTATTTTTTTCAGCAAATTTTCTTAAACTTTCTACACTTTCCTCTGTTCTTACCAGAATAGTAACTTTTGTTTCCTCTTCTAAAGTTCTTTTAGCTTGAGTAACTGGAACAACACATTTATCACTAAGCGTGTCAATTACAACACCGTCTTCTACTTCGCCTTTTTTTATTGTAACAATATATTTAGTTTTTGATTCCTCTACAACTGAAAATTCATAACCTAATTGATTAGCCATTTTTTCTAAATTTTGTGTAGCAATAAAGTTATCAACTATTGTTTCTACAACATCATTATCTACTAATAATTTTTTTGTTTGAATAACTGGTAATGGACAAGCTAAACCTTGTGCGTCCAATGTTTCTTTTTTCATACTTAAATCTCTCCTTTGATTTATACCTTATTTATTATATTTTATTTTACTATAACTGCTTTTTCTTGTTTAGGAATTACTTTTCCAACAATAGCACTTTTTATTTCAAATGTATTTAATCTTTCTAATAATTCTTGCGCCTCTTCTTCAGGTACACTAATTAGTAATCCTCCAGAAGTTTGTGGATCATACATTATTTCTTCAAGTGCAAAATCTTTTATCTGATATTCAACATTAGGTTCAACATGTGTTCTGTTTAATTGACCACCTGCAGTTATTATAAATTCATTAGCACATTTATAAGCTTCTTCAATATATGGAATATCTTTAGCCCAAACTTCTGCTGAACTTTTCCCATCAAGCATTTCTACTAAATGTCCTAGGAAGCCAAAGCCTGTAATATCAGTACAGCTGTTTACATTAAAATCTTTCATCACTTCTGCAGAATATTTATTTAATGTTGTCATTTGTTTAACACTTTGAGCAAATGCTTCTTCTGAACATTCTTTTACCATATGTGCAGTATTTATAATACTTACTCCAAGAGGTTTTGTAACGATTAATAAGTCCCCTTCTTTACAATTGTTATTTTGTAAAATTTTATCAGGATGAACTATTCCTGTTACTGATAAACCATATTTAGGTGTAGCATCATGTATAGAGTGCCCTCCAGCAAGAACTCCTCCAGCTTCGTGCACTTTTTCTGCCCCACCTTTAAGTATTTGATGTAAAATTTCTAAATCCATATTTTCTGGAAAAGCTACAATATTTAAAGCAGAAATAACTTCTCCACCCATTGCATAAACATCGCTTAAAGCGTTTGTTGCAGCTATTTGTCCATAAAGATATGGGTCATTTATCATTGTTGTAAAAAAGTCTAATGTTTGTATAATAGCTTTATCATCTGTAATTTTATAAACTGCTGCATCATCAGATGATTCATAACCTACTATTAAATTTTTATCCTCTTTTTTGGGAAGATCTTTCAAAATATCAGATAAGGCCCCCGGACCTATTTTAGAGTTTCATCCTCCACATACTATCATGTTCATTTTCTTTTCCGACATACTTACCTCCTAAACCATAACATATAATATAATTATACTACCTTATAGTTAATTTTAAAAGTATTATTTAGTTATTTAGTATAAATAAAAAGACTAACATATTATTCATATGCTAGTCTTTTCAATTATTGCTATTTTTTTTTATTAATATTTTTTACCGTCAAGATATACTGAGGAAATAGCTTTTTTACCATTAAAAGCTCCACTATTATTCACATGTTGAACTAATGACACTTTATCACCTGCTATAGTTACCCCTACACCCATTTCTGTTGATGTTGCATTTAATAATGTATTTCTATGTCCATATGGGAATGTAGTAGTCACATTATTAATTTCGTGGTACAACGCATCAATTAATCTTTGTGCGACTTGTTCCGGCGTTCCACTATTAGTGTTTACTGCAACATTATATAAAATGTGATTTGCATTTGCATAACCTGTTTGAGCTGCTGCTGCTTTTTCTAATGAACCAGCTTTACCATGGACTGAGGCTGTTAATGGGCTACCTATAACTGTATTTGCACGCGCTTTTGCTGATGCATTTAATGAAGCATTTTGAGACAGCGGTGCTAGTTTATTTAAAGCACGTAATTGATTAACCTTTGCTAAAAATGCTTGTCTAATTTGTTCTTCACGTGTTCCTACTGCTGGTGTTGCAGCTGCCGATGTCGTTGTAGGCGTCACTGCTGGCGCTTGATTAGTGGTTTGAGTCGTTTTTTGAGTAGTTGCCGGTGCTGTTTGTTTATTTACAGTCGCTGTTACTGGTGCTGTTTGTTTATTTGTAGTAGAAACAGCTGTTGTACTAGCCATAACTGTTTTTTCTTTTGGTGCACTTACTCCAACACTTCTAAATCCAGAAGACCTTACTGCAGTTGTAGAGGCCGTAACCGGGGCTGATGCTGTTGTTGGCGTTACTGTAGTCGCTACTGTCTCAGGTGCTTTTTCTTCTTTTGTCGCAGCAGCTACTGTTGTCTCTGAAGCTGTAGCCTTTGTTTCTTCTGCGCTTGATGGTACTTTCGACTCTTCTTTTTTTACTTCTGTTTCTTTAGCTGTATTTTCTGCTTGCTCTTTTATTTTTTTGTTCTCTGTCTGTTGAGCCTTCACTTCATCAGTTGCTACTTCATATCTAACTGTAATATTAAATTTATGACCTTTAATTTCCGCAGATGCTTTAACTGTTTCTTTTTTTACAGCCGTATGCGGTAGTTTTTTTGTTGGAACTGGAGCATTAATGTCTAATTCGTACTCCACCACTTCTCCTGCTTTAATTAAATCTTTTTTCACAGAAAACTCTGCTTTACCATCTACCACGATTCTTGCAACAACATTAGCTACTTCTTTTTCAGAAACCAATTTTGCAAAATAATGTCCTCCATTTTCATATACACTTACTTTTACATCTTTTGCATTAACATCTACTGCTGCATTTTTTACTTCTACTGCATTTGTTGGAATAGAAGTAATTCCAGTTAATAGAACTAATCCTGTTAGAACTTTACTTGTAATCTTTAATCCACTCTTCTTCATCATATCACTTTCTCCTAAATAGATTTTATTAATAAATTTCCTTGAAACTTCTCCTCTATTATACGAGGTATCTCTTCCCAATTCAATAGAATTTCTAATTTGTAATACAAATTAAATTTTGTAATATTTTTGTCACATAAATAGTGTTTTTTGAAACAAATGTGTTAAATAACTTTTTAGTGATTTTTATATGCATATTTACAGTTATCCTAAATTTATTAATGTTTATTGGATACACTCTATCTCTAAAACATATACTAATAGTTTTTATAACCAATAAATTCAAAATAAAATTTAAAGTATATTTAAGGTTCCCTTCATATAATGTAAGCATAACTAGTAAATAGTTATAAACTTCATAAACTTTCCTTTTCTATAAAAGGCCGAGACGTATGTTCTCGGTTCTTTTTTTTATACAAATAACAAAATCCCTCTACAATCAGCTTTTACTTAGAAGTTCCCACGAACATTCCATGATATAAACCTCTAGGATTACATTATATTTTTTTATAATATTATTACCTCAAAATAATTTTTTAAAATTAATAAAAGTACTTTTTGAATACCATTTTTATTAAAAATACCATTAGAAATAAAAAATCAATCTATAATCTTGAATTATAAATTGATTTATTCTGTAAATATTATTTCATTATTTTTTTAATGCTATTTGGAATCATAATTACCTCTGGTAATAAATCTTTAGGTTGATAGCTAACATCTATACACTTTCTCCAATATTCAATGTGTTTCTTATCAATGTCATGTTCTGATGTCTCAACACTCTCAGCACCTTCCCCTTGTATTGAATACCAGTACAGGTACTCATCTTCACCCTGTTTCTCTCTAAAAATTGTTTCGACATACATCTTCTCTCGCTCTAAAGTAAGTAAAACACCTTCCATATTATCATTTAAAAACTTTAACCACTCATCAACAACTGAGCTCATCCCTGGTTTCACTTTAAATCTTGTTAACTCAACTTGCATATTTTATATCCTCTCTTTATTCTCATAAATATCTTCTTCTAGAATTTTACTTTGTTTAATATTAATTTCCCCTTCGTCACTTATAACAATAATATTTAATTTTCCTCCATAGACGCAACCTCCATCGATATTTATTCTATTATCTCTAATATCATAATAAGGTTCTTTTAAAACTGGAGTATGCCCATGAAAAATTTTCTTATTATATTTTTCTGTGCTACTTAAATACGGTTCTCTCATCCATACTAAGTCACGATGTACTTGATTCCAAAACCCCTTAGAAAAATCTACTCCTGCATGAACAAAATAATAATCCTTACCTTCATATCTTGTTGGTAGATTTTTCAACCAAACTCTTAATGCTTTATAGTCTTGGGCAAATTGTTTAAAATACTTTCTTCTATTTTCTTTAGTAGCCTCTGGATAAAATGACTGTAATGTTGTTAACCCACTATTTCTAAAATAGTGGTCTTGTCGAACTTCTTCTTGTTCTGTATATCTCGCCTCTTTTATAGCTAGATTGAACATATCTTCATGGTTACCTAGTAAAACAATATGTTGTGAGTAATCTTTTTGTAGATTATAAAAATACTCCCATACCATTTTTGTGTTTTTCCCTCTATCACACATATCACCTAAACAAATAAGTTTATCTATACTTGGATTAAAAGACACTTCATCTAATAATTTTTTCATAGTAAAAAAACTACCATGTATGTCAGAAATAATAATATTTCTCATAAAATCACCTTCTTATCTGAATTCACTTTTTACATACAATATACAATTCCAATAAAAACACTATAAGTTTGGATTATCCACACTCTTTATATCCTTTTGATACCAAACGACATCCCACCATCGATCAAACTTATATCCAACTTTCTCAAAATGAGCTACTTTTCTAAATCCTCTTTTTTCATGAAAAGAAACACTACCTTCATCTGGATATGCTATACAAGAAGTCAAATGACAAATCCTCCTATTTAATAATTCCAATTCCAAAGCAGAATACAGTTTTTCTCCAACTCCATTACCTCTTGATTCACTATCTAAATATATAGTAATCTCTGCAGTCCATTTATATGCCTCTTTTGGATAAAAATCCCCTGCATAGGCATACCCTAATATTTTACCTTCTTTTTCCGCAACTAAAAATGGATATTTTTGAATTATAGTAGATATTTTTTCCTCAAATTCATGAATACTAGGTACAGTGTAATCAAATGTAATAGCCGTTCCTTCTACATACGGCCTATAAATATCTACTAAACACTTCGCATCTTCTAATTCAACACTTCTAACTTCTATCATTTCTATCACCTACTAACTTGTAGTATTTTTTATAAATGTTCTTTTTTTATCTTTTCCAATAAAGCTTCACATCCCTTAACTACATCTCTATAAGTTTTCTCAAAATCTCCTGTATACCAAGGATCATCTATTATTCTATCTTCATTAGCATATTCTAAAAGTTTTTTGACTTCACCAGATGGTCTACCATCTATAAATTTAATTATATTTTCTATATTACTATTATCCATTCCAACGATATAATCTGCTTCTAGGTCACTAGTTTTTAAAATTCGAGAATACATGCCTTCAACACTAATCCCAACTTCAGCTAGTTTATCACGAGTTCCATAATGGACAGGATTGCCATGTTCCCAACTACTTGTTGCTGCAGAATCAATTTTTATCTTATTAGCTAATCCTTCTTTTTCAACCATATCTCGAAATACAGCTTCTGCCATAGGAGAACGACAAATATTTCCTAAGCAAACAAATAATACTTTTACCATACTCAACCTCTTTTCTAAATAAAATCTACAAAATAATTATATCACAGCTAACATTAAGTTGAAAATATTAAAATAAATATATACTGTTATATTATTACAAAAAAAGATTATAATATATTTTATGAAATCTTATTCTAATTATTTAATTCACATGATATAATATAGGAAAAGTTTGTATTGAGGAGATTGTTATGAAGAATAATTTGCTTTGTTTTAAAAATACCCCTAAAATCACAGCATTATCTATCCCAAGAGAGTATCGTGATGGTTTTACTAATAAAGATAACATTTGGATAAAACTTATAATTTTATCAGGAGAATTAAAACTAATATTTCTTAATAAGCATTTAGAAGTTAAACAGGAAGTAAAATGCAATTCCACTCACAATACACATTTTATTAATCCTTCTAACATTTTTAGAATTTCTCCTAAAACTAATGATTTAGAATTCATATTAGAATTCTATTGTGAAGCACACGATTATTTTTCAAATAAATACAATCTTTCTCCTGCACATGAAGAAGTTGTATCGGCTATGAACTATATTTCACCATGTAAAGCACTCGACCTAGGGGCTGGACAGGGAAGAAATACATTGTATCTTTCCTCTATTGGATTTGAAGTAAGTGCTGTTGATAATAATGCACTTTTCTTACAAGAATTAGCTAATATATCTTTAGAAGAAAACTTAAACTTAAATGTTTATAAACATGATATTAATGAAGCAAATATAAAAAGTAATTTCGATTTTATTTTTGCAACTGATGTATTTATGTTTCTAAATCCGACTAGAATTTCTAGTATTATAGTAAATATGCAAAACCATACTAATATAAGAGGGTATAACTTGGTAGTAAGCTCTCTTTTAGTACCTGGTCACACATTAGCTACCCCATTCCCTTTTTCTTTTATACAAAACGAACTTAGAGAATATTATAATGATTGGGAAATAATTCAGTATTCTGAACATACTAAGCCCACAAAATATTCTTCACATCCTCATGTAGTTCTTTTGGCAAAAAAAATATCGGATTAGAAATAGAAAGTATATAAATAAAACTTCAAAGGTTTAATTATCTTTGAAGTTTTTATTATACACATGTTATAATTATAAAAAACTTTATATTTAAGGAGAATTACATGCAAAATAACCTTGTTTGTTATAAACGTATGCCTAATTGGACTGCTAGTACATTACCTAAAGGTTTTAGAAATAAGCATAATACTCGCGCCGGAGTATGGGCAAAACTTACTATTTTAAAAGGAGAATTGTTATTTACTTCTCTAACTGAAAATAATCAAATTATTGAAGAATTTACTTTCACACCGGAAAGTAATATTCCATTTGTTGAACCGAGAGCTTGGCATCGCGTTACTCCACTAACCGATGATTTAGAATGTTATCTAGAATTTTATTGTGAACCGAAGAATTACTTTTCAAATAAATATGAATTAAATCCTGCACATTCAGAAGTTGTTGAAGCCGTAGAAACTATAAAGCCATGTAAAGCTCTCGATTTAGGATGTGGCCAAGGTAGAAATGCACTCTTCTTATCTTCATTAGGCTTTGCCGTTACTGCAGTAGATCAAAATATACCTGGTCTTCAATATTTAAAAAATGTTGCAGAAGCTGAAAATCTGGATATAAAGGTTGCTCACTATGATATTAATATTGCTGCATTACGTAATACATATGACTTCATTTCTTCAACAGTCGTTCTAATGTTTTTAAATCCAGAATGCATTGATAATATAATAACAAATATACAAGAACAAACTAATATTGGTGGTTATAACCTTATTGTTTCAGCAATGTCAACAGAAGATGCACCTTGTCCGTTACCATTTCCATTTACACTAAAAGAAAATGAATTAAAAGAATATTATAGAGACTGGGAATTAGTAAAATATAATGAAGATTTTGGACACTTACACAAAACCGATGCTAATGGAAATAGAATTAAACTCAGATTTGCTACAATGTTAGCTAGAAAAGTACAATAATACTTTTAAAATGATAAAACAAAAAACAGAAGTAGTTAAAATTAAAACTACTTCTGTTTTACCTATACTCAAAAACTATATTTAACTTATTGTTGTTCAAAAAATTGGCGGGAATGTGTGGGAATCGAACCCACCCAAGAGGCTCTTAACCCCTCATACTAGTTTTGAAGACTAGAGAGCACACCAGAACTCATCCACTCCCGTGAACAAAATTTATTATACAATAAATATCAAAAAAAAGCAATAGAAATCAAATTTTTCAATCAAAATGATAAAACCATCAAATTTACACTTGAAATATTAACCACTTACTTCTTTTCTATTACCACTTACTTAAAAACTATTAATTTTTACAGTTAAATAGCGTATAATATAATTATAAATCAAAGAAAGGAGACAATATGAAAATTAATATCGAATTAGATTCTACACTTAATGAAATAGAGCTCGTTATAAAAACACCTGACTTAAATAACGATGTTACCCTCATTAAGGATTTGGTAGAAAAAGCTTTAACAAAGAATCAAAAAATTGTATTTTATAAAGAAGATACCGAGTATTTTATTCCATTAAATAATATATTATTTTTTGAAACTGACGACAGTAAAGTTTATGCACATACAAAAGATAATTTCTTTGAAGTCAAGTTCAAACTTTATGAACTCGAAGATATTATTCCACATCATTATTGTCGAATTTCTAAAAGTGCAATAATTAATATTCGCGCTATTTATGCATTAGAAAAATCTTTTTCCGGTTCGGGTACTGCTTCTTTCTTAAATAGTAAAAAAGAAGTTCATATATCACGACTTTATTATAAAATTTTAAAAGAAAAACTTAGAGAGATGAGGTAACATTTATGAAAAGAACATTTATAGGATTATTTTTTATCCTACTAGCTTGTATGACAATCATAGGAGAATCTAATATTTTCCCGCATGGTTCAGTATTTTTAGTAGTATGTACTCTATTTTTTGGATATCTTGCTATAAAAGGTTTAAAAGATTTTGATAGTTTCGGAACTATTTTCCCTTTAGCAATTTTATTCTACTTCTATAATAGACACTACCACTTTATAAATATTTCTGGTTGGAAAATCTTTGTTGTAGCAGCATTATTAAGTATAGGTATATCAATGTTAATTCCTAGAAAAATTAAATATAAAGAATTAAAAAATCCAAGCAAATGGTCTAAATATAAAAAGACTACTAATGGAGTTGATTATGCTAATGTAGTTTTCGGGGAAAATGTTCAATATATTGATATTAGTAAAATAGATGCATTTTCTTCAAACACAACATTTAGTACAACAACTATCTATTTCGACAGATTGGATACTTATCCAATAAAAGACTTTGTTCTTGATGCATCGATTATATTTGGTGAGTTAAGATTATATATCCCTAAAGAATGGGCTGTTGAAAATGATGTTCAAACAATCTTAGGTAAAGTCTCTGCTCCAATGAAATTACAAAGAAATAATGATACGAGAATAATTATTACAGGAACAGCCATATTTGGTGAAGTAGAGATTATTAGTATATAATTTATAAAAAAAATCTGAAAACTAATTGTTTTCAGATTTTTTTTTCTGTTCTCTTTTTTCTACTAGTTTAGAAAGATAAATTGATCCTACAGTTAGCAGAATTACCAATACTGATGCAATTAAAAATTCTTTACTGTATATATTCGTAGCTGTTGCTCCAAAGTTCAAGAATACGATTGTCCCTGGAACGATACCTAATACACTGGCAATCATGTACTTAGTTAGGCTAATATTTGTTAAACCATAACCATAATTAATCATATTATAAGGAACTAATGGAATTAGTCTTAATATTACTAAACTTATCATTAATTTTTCATCACTGACCCCAAAAATACGTTCATGTTGTTTCGGATTCATTTTTCTTTCTAAATAATTCCTTACCCAGTCACGTCCAAAGCGTCTTGATATAACAAACATTATATAGCAATTTATAGACGCCCCCAAAAATGTTAGTAGGCTACCCTCAACAAATCCAAACGCAACCCCTCCTGCTACCGCTAAAATAGGTACCGGAAAGAAAAACACCGGTAATAAGGCAAACATCAGTAAATATATAATTGGTGCAAGAACACCAAAACTTTGAATAAACTCTGTCATAATATTCTCCTTAAATCTACTACTCAAAATATTTTGATATATTTTCTAAAAACTCATAACTAACATATGATGAAATTTTATTAAATGTAAATTCATCCATTAATAACTTAGTGCTTTCGCTATATTCACGGTAAGCCATTGAGCACCATGTTACCCCTCTTAAACAATTGAAAATTAGATATCTTTCAAAACGCTCTTTATCATAATCTCTGTACTGGCTGTATTTTTTCAAAAAATCTTCTATTTCTTCTTTTGTTAAAATAATATCTGTCTTCCAAAATGTCGTTGTTGGAGCTAAGAAGTGTGCTAAGTCTTGCTCACACTCCCCAATCAAAGCTTTTTCCCAATCAATAACAAAACTATCTTCCTTACTTTTTCCTATTAAGAAATTTCCTGAGTTAAGCTCTGTATTTATTATACATGGACTAGCTATTTCATATTCATTTGGTATTAACTCTTTACATTTTGAAAGGAACTTACGAATATATTCACTTACCTTCTTATCTGCTTTATCCCAAGATAGGTATTTATCCGACATATTCTCGCACTCTTCGTACATAAGAGCAAATGGATTAGATGCACGAATTAAATTATTCTCTCCAAATTTAGTATTATGAACTTTACTTAGTAAATAAGCAACAATGTCCATATCAGCGCGATAGTCTAACGCTCTACCGTTTAAAAACTCCATAGTTAAATATTTGTAAGGAAGTAATGTAGTATTTGTAACTAAATCATATGGTTTAGGCGTTACACTACTATTTTTTAGAAGTTGTAAAGTTTCATACTCATACTCTATTTGATTTTCTAAGTCCATTTGACTTTTAACATTAATTCTTAAAACTTTTTTTATGCTTTCATCATCTGAAAAAGTAAAATTAATATTATATTCTCCCGCTCCAAGAAGTTCAATATCACGATATCCTGTTTCCGCTTGTAACAAATCTTCTCTAGTATCAATATCTAATCCTACTTCACCAATATAATAACTTAAGTTCTTATTTTTAATTACCGTTATTAAATTCTCTAGTACCGTATTATCTCCATAGCTAGGTAAATCAAATACTTCTTTAATAGGCTTTTTCATCCCTATTAAGAAATAGCCCCCATCTTCACTAGGATTTATCACTATATCAACAGTATTTAAATTCTTAAAAGCCATATCTATTATATTTTGAGATAAATTTGCTATGTCAGAACCCAGAAGTATAACTTTGTCACCATCTTCTATTACATCTTTAATAGCGTTATACATCTTATCTCCTAGATTTTCACCACGTTGATAAAAAAACTTATCTGCTGGAATTATACTATTCATAAACTCATTATCTCGTTCATTTCCATCATGAAATACAAATAGTTCTTTATTTAAACCAGATAATAATTTATAGTTTTTCTTTAATAATTTTGTTTGTATTTCCACAGCTTGTTTAGGTTGAACAAAATTATATAATCTAGTTTTTGTAGTTCCTTCTTTGGGAACTCTTGTAAATAATATTATTTTTTCTTTCATTTTATATAAAAAGGGGAGTATTCCTCCCCTTCCTTTCATCTTTTTGATTAGTGATTATGCCCTGAATGGTCATCTTTCTTGTCACTGCTGTTTGAATTTGCTCCATGATTATGACTTGAGTGGTCATGGTTTAATCTGATTTTGTACCAGGTTCTGCACAGCAATCTGCAATCTCAAATTTATAATTGCACTCTTTTGTTCCATCTAATGCGTTATAAACATTCTTATACCCTAAATCTATTAATTTTTGAGATACAACTGAAGAGCGATTCCCATTATAACAATATACGTAGATAGGAGTTTCTTTATCTTCAGGTAAAATTGATTGTAAATTATCTAGATTTTTTGAATCTACATTTTTAGCTCCTGCGGCGTGTTTCTCATCATAATCTTTTTTATCTCTAGCATCTAAAAATACTTTATTAGAATTTGTATCTAGTAATGCATCTTGGAATTTAGAACTATTTAAAGTTGTATTTTTTACAAATTCATAGCTATATTCTTTAGTACTTTGAGCTGATATTACATCTTTAAATCCTTGTTTTGTTAGTTTTTCAACAGCCTCTTTTGTTTTATTAGCATCATCACTGTACACAACAACCTTTTTATCACGCCATGTTCTAATTTGTTCTATACTTTTTTCAATTTCTGATGTTGGAATATTTATTGCATGTTTAATATGTCCTTCTTTATATGCTGCTTCATCACGAACATCAATAACAAGATAGTTTTCTTTTTCTTTATCATCTTTTTCGATTTTAGTAAGCTCTTCACCTTTTAAAATTTTTGAATTATCAGATGCTCCAGTCGCTCCTGAGCATCCTGCTAAAGTTAATGATAACACTGCCGCCATACTTACAGCTAAAAATTTATTTTTTTTCATTTAGTTAGTTCCTTTCAACCCTTATTCTAATAAAAATAGACAAGATGTAATTTATTTATGAAGAAGTAATTGACATCTTGTCTATATTGTAAACGAAAAGAAATTTTTTATCTAATAATTTGTACTTTTTTTAATAAATATCGTTAAAATTTATATTCGTGTTCTTTAGCTCCGTCCCAAGCATTATAAACATTTGTATAGCCAAGTTCTGTAGCTTTTTGAGCTGCCTTAGCTGAACGATTTCCACTATAGCAATAGAAGTATAATGGAGCATCTTTATCAGCTGGTAATAAACCAGCAAGTTCACTATCTATATTTTTAACATCAACATTTTTTGCCCCTTCTACATGTCCTTTCTCAAAGTCTTTTGCTTCACGTATGTCGACAAATGTTCCTTCTTTTTTATCAATTGCAGCTTGGAATTGATCAGCAAGTAATGTAGTGAATTTAACTAATTCATAATCTTTATATTCTTTAACACCTTTTGCATCACTTACATCTTTAAAGCCAGCTTTTGTTAGTTTCTCAGCGGCTTCTTTACTCTTCTTACCAGTGTTACAATAAACTACTACCGGTTTTTCTTTCCAAGCACTAATTCTTTCTGCTTCTTTTTCGATATCTGTGTGAGGAATATTAATAGCGTGTTTTACGTGCCCTTCTTTATATTCTTTTGCATCACGAACATCGATTACAAGGTATTTTTCTTTTTCTTTATCATCTTTTTCGATTTTGTTTAAATCCTCTCCAGACATTGCTTTTACAACTGTATTTGTATTATTGTCACTTGAAGATGTAGATGTTGATGTTGAAGAACATCCTACTAATGTTAAAGATAATACTGCAGCCATACTTACTGCTAATAATTTATTTTGTTTCATATATATATTCTCCTATTTTTATATTATGTTTTCTCGAACATTATATCAAAGATATAAAACCCTTTCAAGCCTTGGTATGACTGTGCTCAATAATTATTTTTTTATTTTCTATTATTTTATTAAATAAAAAACACATTGAACCCCTCTCCAATAAAGTTGTTCAATGCAGTGCATATATAAATATATTTATTTTTTCATTATATTCAGAAAAATAATAATATTTTTATTGATTTTGTTTTTTCAATAGTTTTTCTAAGAATATTTCAACATTATCCACTTTGTAGCCGCTGTATTCTTTTCTTTTATCATCAAAATGCCACTTTCTATTTACTAAACATGTCGCCATACCTAATTCCCTTGCTGGTTCTATATCGTGAAAAAGAGAATCTCCTACCATAACAGTTTCTTCTGCATTAATACCTTCTTTTTCTAGTACATTTAAAAATGCCTGAGGTTTAGGTTTGCTAATATATACTTCTTCAGAAATATAAACCTTAAATAAATTTTCTAATTGTAGTTGTTTTAACTTTTCTCTTTGTTCATACGATTTTCCATTTGTTAAGATTATTAATTTGTAATTACGTGACAATTCTTCTAAAATACTATTTAATTCTTTATTAGGAGTAATAGCGGATAAAATAAATTCAAATTGCTTTTTATAATAATAATCACAATCTTCTTTCGTAAGTTTTACATTATAATCTGCTAGTGTTGCTATTAATCTTTCATTCCTTAAATCAATGATTTTCAGTTGCCCACTATGAATTTTTTCTACTAATTCATTATTTATTCTTTTATACCTTTTGAAAAATTCATCATATGATGTTAATTTATCATATCCTAGATATTCAAATACTAGCTTATTTGATATTTTCCAAACACTACTAAAATCATATAATGTATTATCTAAATCAAAAATCAAATTTTTTATATTTCTCACTATTTCACCTCCTAATATTCTTTGCTTTAATATCCTTATTTTACATTTTAAAAAAGAAAAATCCAAGAATTACTACTTAGATTTTTCTTTTATTTTAATGATTGAGATAGATATTATTTGTCAAAATACTTTACTACAGGGCGCGGTTCATAGACAATAGCGTCATCAGGCACACTATGCTTAACCACCGAATTTGATCCTATCTTCACATTATTCCCTATTTCTATATTTCCTAAGACTTTTGCTCCTGCACCTATTATTACATTGTTTCCTACCGTTGGATGTCTCTTAACCGGGTCTAGCGTTGTTCCCCCAAGAGTAGTTCCATGATACATTGTTACATTATCTCCAACTATCGCTGTCTCTCCTATAACAACCCCCATGCCATGATCAATAAATAATCCTTTGCCTATTTTAGCGCCTGGATGTATTTCTATTCCTGTTATTCTTCTAGCACGTTTAGCTAACATTCTCGCTAATGTATGTCGCTTCCTCTTATATAGCTTATGTGCTATATAATGATAATTTAGTGCTTTTATATGCGGATATGTTAAATAAATCATTAACTTTGACTCCGCAGCAGGATCTTCTCTTAATACTCTATCTATATTGTAACGTAAATTTTCAAAAAACTTCATTACACTTCTACATATGTAACTTCTTCAAAATCAAGTAATGATAAATATTTATCCACTCCATCTGGAAGAATAGTTACAATTTTTTTATCTGGATACTTAGCAGCAACTTTCTTAGCACCTGCTATCGCTGCTCCTGATGAAATTCCTACTCCTATACCTGTTGTTCTAACAAAATCTTTAGTTGCTTCAATTGCTTCTTCACTAGATACTGTGTATACTTCATCCATTAGTTCTTTATCAAAGTTTTCTGGAACAAACCCTGTTCCAATACCTTGGATTTTGTGAACTCCACCATGACCTTTACTAATAGCTGGTGACTCTTCTGGTTCTAGAGCAACTGCAAGTACACCTGGTTTATTTTCTTTTAAGTATTTTGCTACTCCTGAGAAAGTCCCACCAGTACCTACTCCAGCAACAAAAATATCAATATCTGATACTTGTTCTAAAATTTCTTTACCAGTAGTTTTGTGGTGATACTCTGGGTTTGCTGGGTTATCAAATTGACTTAAAGAAATAGCGTTAGGATATTTTCCTCTTAATTGTTCTGCTAATTCAATTGAACCTTTTATACCTAATTCTTTTGGAGTTAATATTAATTGAGCTCCATATGCTTTAATTAGAGTACGACGTTCTAAACTCATGCTCTCTGGCATTATAATAACTGCTTTTAAACCTAAGATAGAAGCTAGGATTGCTACAGCAATACCTGTGTTCCCACTAGTTGGTTCTACAATTATTGCGTCCTCGTTTACTTTACCTTGGCGCTTAGCTTCTTCCAACATTCCAAGAACAGCACGATCCTTAACACTTCCACCTAGATTATATTTTTCTAATTTCACAAAAATATTAGTGTCGTCTAATTGGTAAATAGGAGTATTTCCTACAAATTTTAATGATGATGCTAACATAATATCGCTCCTTTTTTATTTTAGTTTACAGTTAATTATATCATACTACATTTGAAATTGAAAAAGATTTAGTACTGAATTTTCAGAAAATAACCATTTTTATCCAAACTTATATATATAATTTTCTAATAATGTATTATTTATATAAAAAAAAAGAAAACTTAGTAGTATTATTCTTCTTCTACTAAATTTTCAGCTATATTATTCATATCTTCCGGTAATTGTACTACTGCATCAATATTCTTTCTTGTTATTGGATGTTTAAATTTCAGATTGTAACAATGAAGTGCCTGTCTATCAATAATTTGTTTATTACCACCATAAAGTTCATCACCTAAAAGAGGATTCCCACTGAAACTCATGTGCACACGTATTTGGTGCGTTCTACCGGTAAAAAGTTTTAACTTAATCAAACTTATATTATTTTTAGAATTATACTTTTCACACCAAACTTGTGTTTTGGCATAATCTCCGTCTTCCGCAACACATCTGGTGATAATACTATCTTTTGTTCTTTTTATATTAGCTTCTATTATTTTATCTTCAACCTCACCTGAAACTAAAGCTAAATAAAACTTATCGAGTTCTTCTTTACTAAACAATGCGTGGATATGCCTATGCTTCGCTATTAAAACTAGTCCTGTTGTATTCTTATCAAGTCTAGTTACTATATGAGGAATTGTATTATAGTGATTTTTTTTGAAATAACCATTAACAATTTCTAATAATGATGAATCTTCATTATTTCGTGATGGAATTGAAGGCAAATTGGCAGGTTTATTTACTATAAGCAAGTACTCATCTTCATAAATAATATCCAGCTTATCTTCAAAAAATCTAACATGCTCACTAAATTCTTCACTAGGTAAAGTTATTTCCACAACATCATTTTTCTTTAATATATATCGGACATTTTCCTCTTTTCCGTTAACTTTAATACTGCCATCATTATCATACTTTATTCGAGTCAATGTCTTTCTAGATATATTATTTTCTAATAGAAACCCTCGTAATAACTGCTCATTTTCAATTAAATACTTCAATTTTAATTTATTCATTTTCTATAAACGATCTCTTTACTCTTTTCCAGAAACTTACATCATTATATCTAATAAATGATATCTTTTTATCTTTTGCTAATGTTATGTGCAGTTTTGACACTGTATCATAATTAAATGTTCTAAAGTCAACACTTATACGATGACTATCTAATTCTAATGGTTTTATAATCAACTCATCTTCTTTTGATAATATAATAGAATTGCCTAGTGTTCTATAGACAAGGTTATTTAATGCCGCTATTTCTGTAATTTGATACAAGTCCATTTGAGGATGAATTACTGCCCCCCCTAAACTTTTATTGTATGCTGTAGACCCTGTTGGTGTACTTATACAAAGTCCATCTCCCCTGAAATTTTCAAAATGCTCTCCATTTATAAAAACTTTAGCCGCATAAGTAAATCCACTATGACTATTTACTGTTATCTCATTTAAAGAATAACTATCTGCAATTAATTTCCCATCTTTACAATATGCTTTTAAATGTAATAATGGGTACTGTTCTATTGTTGGTTCCAGTGCCAACATGTCAAAAAATATTTTTTCAAAATCTTCTGCCGAATAATCTGTATAAAAGCCTAAATGTCCTGTGTGAATTGATAGAAATTTCACATTATCAATAATATCTATATATTTGTTAAATGAACGTAATACCGTTCCATCTCCTCCTACTGCAAATACATAATCCGGAGCTTTTTTATCTTCTGTCAATTTACTAGCTAATAAAAAATCTCGTAGTTTTAAACCTATTTTACAAGAAGTTTCATCATCTCTTACTTCAATACTAAATTTACCTTTTAACATCCTATCCCTCATCTTTTATTTTTTCATAATTTTCTAACCAAACATGAGCGAAGTCTGGAGCAAGTGCTCCCTGTTTGTTATCTATCCACTCCTGTAATTTACTTACATTATATTTTAATATTTTATCAATTTTATCCCCATAGTGATAACGTTCTTTATTTTGATTATATTCATCTTCATCCAGTAAAAAATACTTCCCATCGGGATATTTTTTTATATCTAAGTCATAATCAATATATTTAACACCATCAACATCATATGCAAAAGGACTACTCAAATTAGAGTAATAATGCACGCCATCTTCTCTAAACATACAAATTATATTAAACCAACATTCATTATGGAAATACACTAATGCCGCTTCTTTAGTAACCCATGTACGTCCGTCACTTTCGGTAACTAGAGTCCTATTATTTGCCAAAATCAAAACTTGTTCATCCGCTTCTAAAACAATATTTTTATGCCAAATTCTATGTATTGAACCATCATGTTTATAGGCTATTATCTTAACCACATCACCTTTTTTAGGTTTTTCTCCTCTGTACATATATCCTCCTTTCATATTTTTTCTAATTTTTATCTTTTTTATTATAACATAATTATTCCTTCTTATTCCACCTTAATTATTTATTTATTTCAATTATTTTTCGTAAAATAAAAGAATTAGTTATTAGAATATTTAAGCTTTTTTACAAGCAACATTCCCCTTATATCGTTACTTATAAAAGTTACCTTATTTCCTTAAACAACTAATTCTTTATTTTTTACCATGCATAATTAGGTTCTTCACATGTTAACATTGAATTCAATAATCTCTCTACCGTTTCTATCTTCAAACCACCATATACACTATCTTGTACTTTAGGCGCTGGGTCTAAATAATAAACATATTTTATATCTGATCCAGCTTCTGTTTCTATGTATCCAATTACTACAACATTATGTTCTCCTTTCAAACCAGGATATATTTTAGATACATCCATTGTTAAATAAATAGGATATCCATCCTTTATATTTTTCTTTAATCTTTGCTTAAACAACGAAATTTCTTGGGAACTTTTTACACCACCAACTACTACTTCTAAATGGTAACTTGCTTGACCTGTATCTGAGATTTCATTGCCAAACATATATTTATTTAACACTCTTATAGCATCTTTATTGTGTGTTCCAAATGGTTCATAGGTCCCCATTTCTTTAGCTAATGTGAATTGGTCTACATATATTCCTCGATATGATAAAATCATGCTGATACATGTAGGAGCGCAGTAATACCAAACTTTTTGTACTTGTGGGATTACATTAAGCCTAACTTTTCTATTGGTATCTTTTGGATTTTCTCTTGTGTTGAATATCTCATTATTGAGAAACTTTTCTTCATCTTGAGCCTTATTTATAGCCTCATTATTGTTAATATTATTTTTATCATTAGGATTATTTTCTTGACGGTTTACTTTGTTATCTTCTTTTTTATTCCCCTCCATCTTAGTTAAATTTTCTTCTTTCTTATCTATATTTTTGCTACAACCACATACAATACTAACAATTAATATCGCTTTTAGCAATAATTTTATAATTTTCATCTTGTTCTCCCCTCTCCTTCTGTCTCTATTATTATTTTAACATATTTTTCTTATCGATAATAATTTTTACAGAAAAAAACTAATCCCCTATTGACAAAGATAGAATTTACTGTTATTCTATAAGTGTATATACTAGGGCTATTTATATTCAGTTTTATCCAGGAGTAATTATGAGAAGAATTTTCGGTAGAAGATTTTAGGGATATAAAGATTTTTTACTGAGAATACACCATTGAAGTATAACAAAACTGATATAATTTGCAAATACACCTGCTAAAGTTTTAGTAGGTGTTCCTTTTGTAGATAGAAAAAATAGGCGATTATCTTAAAATAATAATCACCTATTTTTTATTTTATTCGTAATCAATTACACCTAATGCAATTTTTGCATAACGTGACATCTTGTCTTTTGTCCATGCTGGTTCCCAGACAATGTTTACATCAACTTTTTCTATTTCATCAACACCTAGCATTGCAGTTTCTACCTGCTCAATAATTACTGGTGCTAATGGGCAGCCCATTGATGTAAGTGTCATATCAACAATAGCATGTTTATTATCATCACTCATTTTAACATCATAAACTAAACCTAAGTTCATAATATCAATACCCAACTCAGGGTCAATTACGTTCTCTAATGCTTCTATTACTCTATCTTTTAAATCTTCCATTTTCTTCTACCTTTCTCCTTCATCCATATAAAATGTTAATCTTGCTGGTATTTCATAATCAAACCTTAATGTATCTACTAGCTTTTTCAAATGTTTTTCTACTACTCTTTTATTGAAATTAACTACTTGCGCTTTACTATGATACGTGTTTATTCTCATATGATAGAATTTTTTATTATTTTTACCCGCTGTTTTATTAATTTCAATACTTTGTATATCCGCTATATATTCTACTATAAATACAGTTGAATAGTTAATAAACATGTCTTTATATATTAATATATTCAACTGTTCATCTAAAAACGTCGCTTCTCTTAAAATAATATCTAAATCACGTTCAGTTTCAGGATAAGCCACAAATAATCTTTCATAGCTTTCTTTATTTACACGTACTCTTCTATAAATTGTTTTCAACATCCATAAAGAAATTAAAATTGCTATTGCATTACCACCTAATGTTAATAAATTATATGTACTTCCTAAAGTTTCCATATAAATATCAACATAAAACGGTCTTTCTTTTTCTCTATTTTCTATAGTAGTTTGATTGTCACCTTTTTTATAATCAGCTAAGATTCTTCCTAATTTCTTTGATCTAATATAACTGGACTTATACGCATCTTCGAATTTTTCTCTTAATTCAACAGGTACCGTTGTTGTTCTATTTTTTCTTCCTCTCTTTGGTCCATAACCTTTAATTTTCGCATAGATAGGCTTCTCCATGTTGTATAACTTTGAATCCTTAGTAACAGCGTTCCCCAGCATTTTTTTTACTTCATCGGAGGTTGCTTTTAACATTGTAGTACCTTTATCCTGCTCTACCAAATAGAATTTTTCACCATCTGATAGTTTATCATCCTCTATATTTGTTTCTTCAATATTTATAATTTTTACAATAGCATAACCAGCCTCTCCTGGTTCATAAGATCTACCATTAGAATACTGAGTTTCTAATCCTTCTGAGAGTTTTTGTATATTATCTTTTGTAAACATGGTTGTAGCCAAGCATACACCTATAGTCATAAATATAAATAACCAAACACCCTTTAAATAATTTTTCCTCATACATTATCCTTTTATTTATTAGGATTATTTATAATTACAGCTCCTTCAGGTGTTCCTTTAATACATAGCTTACACATATTTAAGAATAACCCATGTTCAACTACACCTACTATATTAGCTAATTTTTCTTTTACCTCTTCTATATCAAAACCATACCCAAGGTGTAAGTCTGCAATGTAATTGTGGTTATCTGTAATTAAAATTTCTCCATCTTTTTTTCTTATTACAGGATTTAATCCCGCTTCTGTCAATTTTCTAACAGTGTGGCTGTATCCGAAAGGAAGAATTTCTACTGGTAAATTAAACTTACCAAGTTTTTCAACGTCCTTACTCTCATCATAAATCCAAATAACTTCTTTAGCTATATCTGCAACTATTTTTTCTCTAAATA